>CAJOIN010000143.1:1007-10950 GCA_905234515.1 uncultured Selenomonas sp. | reverse complement strand
TGCCTCCAGCTGAGCGAGCCAAGCTGAATTTTGACCATCCCGATGCCTTTGATACGGAGCTGATGCTGGAGCATCTATCGGCTTTGAAGAATGGCCAGGTTATTGAATGTCCTGTCTATGATTACTCTATCAATGACCGCAGCGATAAGACCATCACTGTGAAGCCTTCCCGGGTCATTGTGGTGGAGGGCATCATGACCTTCCATGAGACTTCCCTGAGGGAATTGATGGATATCAAGCTCTTTGTGGATGCTGATGCTGATGTGCGTATCCTGCGCCGCATCATGCGCGATGTGAAGGAGAGGGGACGTACCCTGGACAGCATCATCAATCAGTACCTCACCACGGTGAAGCCCATGCATGAGGCTTTTGTAGAGCCCTCCAAGCGCTACGCCGATATCATTATCCCAGAGGGCGGGGAGAACAAGGTGGCCCTGGAGATGGTCATGAACCGGGTGCAGTTCCACCTGAAAGATAAATGAGCATTGATTTCAGGGCTTTGGTGGATTTTGCGAAAAAAAGTGAAAAAAGGTGTTGACAGCAGGTGCCTGCCTGCGTATAATAATACATGTCGCTGAAACAAAGCGACACAAAAGTTGGAATGGCCCCATAGTTTAGTTGGTTAGAACGCCGCCCTGTCACGGCGGAGGTCAGGAGTTCAAGTCTCCTTGGGGTCGCCACTATTGCGGAAATAGCTCAGTGGTAGAGCACCACCTTGCCAAGGTGGGGGTCGCGAGTTCGAGCCTCGTTTTCCGCTCCATATACGGCGACATAGCCAAGTGGTAAGGCCGAGGTCTGCAAAACCTTTATCCCCAGTTCGATTCTGGGTGTCGCCTCCAAATGAGAGGTAACCTCCCCTGTGCGGGGAGGTTTTTTATTATTGTTCGTTGTTAAAGAGATTTTTAATGTTTGCTATAGAGGTCTTGCATTTTCGGCTTTCGGTTCTTACCGGCTTCCGTCAAAAATCTGCTTCTGTAGGAAGGAAATAAAAAAATAATCGAGAATATACGTGCTGAGAGGACAAAAATGCTATTTGTCTTTTTGGCGCGTTTTTATTTGGGAAGGGAGTGTGTTTATGGAAGAGGCGGCGAGCAGGCTTAAAAAGAAAAAAGAATATAGTCAAAGTGGTTTCACGTTGATTTCGGTTCTCATAGCCGTCCTTATCATGGGGGTGATGGCCACTGTGGCAGTCCCCAAATTTACGGCGGCACTGGCGGCAGCCAATACCACTAAAATCCAGTCTGACCTGGCTGCCATAGATACATCCATAGCCCTTTACCGCATTGATAAAGGGGTATCCCCTACAAAGATGGAGGATTTGAAGGACTATCTGGAAAACTATGATAAGGTACAGCCTCCCGAGGGGGAGTGCAATGTCCAGGGAGAGAGAAAAGATATACCTACAGGCGGCTACAGTATCTCTGCCAACACTGAGGGCAGGATGCAGGCCCACCTGGGACAGTATACAATTTATGATTTCGGCGGCAAGAAGGCGAGCTGATGGATTATCCGAGGATGGATGCGTATAAGCCCTTCGGCCTGGACGTTTTAAGGCTGCAGGGACAAAAGTTGTTGTTTTGCTGGCTGATAGCTTTGCCGTGCCTCTTTTTTGTGCCTGGTATGAAATTGAGGGCGGTAGGAGCTGTTTTTGCCGTGTTTTTAGCTGCTCTGGCGGTGCTGGATGGCTGCTATGGCCTGCTATATGACAGGCTGCTGATACCAATGGCTGTATTGGGGCTGGCCCTGGCGCTTTGGGGCTGCCTGCCCTGTGGAATTGAAGAGGCCTTGTCCGCTGCTCTTTTGGCAGGGGGCTTTTTCTGCCTGCTTCGTTTTTTCAGCAGAGGGGGCTTGGGCTGGGGTGATGTGAAATACGTGGCGGTCCTTGGACTTTGGCTGGGAGGCCGGGGAACGGTGGTGGCTGTTTCTTTGGCAATTACGCTGGGTGGCGTGCTGGCCGTGGCAATGCTCTCAAAAGGCTGGAGCAGAAATTATGCTCTGCCCTTTGGCCCGTTTCTTTCTTTGGGCGCTTATCTTGCCTATATTTGGGGAGAAAGTCTTTGGCAGTTTTACTGGGGGCTGCTAACATGATGAGGTCTGGGAAAACTGCAAGGGAGAGAGGCGCCATGCTGCTGGAACTCCTGCTGATGTTGGTATTGGCAGGAGGGCTTTTTTATACAGCAGCGCCGGTGGCGGTGAATATATATCAGTATGGGGCTGTGAGATTTGAGGCAGAACATCTGCTGAGTGAGATCCGCCGTGAGCAGATGGTGGCACGAACTGCTGCCCAGCAGGTGGGTGAGGATGGAGGCACGGAATATCTTGGCAGTCGTCCACGCCTTATGCTTACAGGAAAAGGCTATATCTGTTACAGAGGTGATGAAGAAACGATGTCCCATGCCTGCCTGCCTTCTGTGCGCATGCAGTTTAAGGGAAATTGGGAAGGGAAGAAACAGCTCCTTTATTTTGGGGCTGATGGGGATATTTACCCAGGCATAACCATTCTGATTTTTGCTTCCGGTGGGGAAAATATTTACTGTCGCTTGATTATAGATACTGCCGGCAGGGTAAGGCTGGAAAGGGGAGGTGCCAATGGCTAGGGAGCAGGGCTTTTTCCTGCTGGAGGCCCTGGCAGCGGGGCTGGCACTTCTGGTAATGTCCCTGTGCCTGCTGCTTTACGTCCACAGCAATCAGGCACGGTTGGAGGATGGCTGCCGTATCAGGGCAGTCTTTTTGGCGCGCACCCAGTTTGCTGCGGCGGAAGCGGCGGCAGACATGGGGCGGCTGGCAACAGGCGAATATCCCTGGCAAGGGAAAGCAGAGGATTTACAGGGGGCGGAAAGTCGTTATGAAGTCAACACAGAGGTGGCTGTCCTGGAACCAGAGGTTTATCAGGTCTCAGTGCAGGTCCGTTGGCAGGGAGATGGCTTTCAGGGCAAGGCCGACTTTGAACGGGAAGTGGTAAGCCATGAAAAAGGAGTGCCATGAGGGCGGTTTTGTGGTCCTGGAGTTTCTGTTGTCCTTGCCTGTTCTGGTACTTATTGTTCTGGGGCTTTGCTTTGGCGTGACAGCTGCCTCCCGGAATTATCTTGTGGTTAGAGCCCAGGAGGAAGTGCAAAGGGAAGTACAGCTGGCCATGGTCAGGGTGGTGGATGACTGCATGTCTGGCACTTCCCTCAGAAGGGGCAGCACGGAAGAATCTGTGCGCATTTACAGCGGCGACAGGCCTGTGGCAGAGTACCTGGTAAATGAGGATGCCAAGCATGTGCGCAAGCTGGTCAAAAATATGACAAACTTTCCCATTACAGGCAACCATGAATGGGCCCTGGTGGAAGTGACTTCCTTTGGCTTTGCGGAGGTGGACCCAGTGGAAAGACCAGGGCTTTACCGTATCTGGCTGGAGGCCAAAAGCAAGAAGGCTGGCGGAGTGCCCTACAGGCTGACCACAGAAATATATCTGCCTCCGGCTGTCCCGGGAGGTGTTCCATGATGGGGCAGGAAAGGGAACGCGGTGCAGTTGCCCTGCTGGCTCTCTGTGTAATGCTGGCGGTTTTTTATTTGGGGGCAACACTGTGGCAGCTGGTTGACTACGGTGTCCAGGGCAGCGAGGAATATCTGGAGGAGACCAGGATGAGGCTGGCGGCAGAAAGCAGGATTGAGCGGCTGGCCAAGGACTTTGAAAAGGAACCTTCCCAGTTGGACAGCTATGCAGGCCAAAGGTGGCAGAGCCTGGAGGAGGATTATGCCAGCAAGGGGATAAGTGTCAGGACAACTATCAGGCGTGCCCCCAGGTCAAGCGGCAATGGTGAGGAAATATATCTGAAGGCCTGGGCAGAACCTCAGCAAAAAGCAGGATTTGCCAAGGGAACTATTGTCTGTGGCTGGCTTATCAGAAAGGGGGATAAATGTGTTTGGCAGGGATGGCGCAGAGTCGATGATTGAAATATGGGCTGGAAATGTGTCTGAAGCCCTTAAAGATATGATATATATCAAGGACAGTCATTTTATAGGCCTCTATGCAGGAGAGAAGAAAATCTCATTTTGGGAGATATACAAGGAACATAATGTGTGGCATACAGGACGTCAGGCGGAGGAATCATGGGAGAGGCCGGGGACCTTTCAGTCAATGGCAGAGCTTTTGGCAGAGCATGCAGCTATGAGGGCGGCCAGGGAAGGTTGGGGGAATATGCCCATGGCTCTGTGTCTTGCCAAGGATGATTGTCTTTGCCGTTTGCTGCCTATGTCGGAAGGGATACCTTTTGAGGAACGCCGTACCGCCGCTTATTGGGAGATGGACAGATTCCTGCAGGATTGCGGCCTTTCCTTGGAGATGGCCAGCTGCACCTCTGCTAAAGTGCCGGGGGAAGCAGGCGTAATGGAGGGGCTTGTGCTAGAGAAGGAAAAAGCAGATTGTCTGGTGGCAGCTTTTGTGGATAAGGGTTGTCATTTGGCGGGCTTGTTTCCTGAAGCCCGGATGGTTGCTGAGGCGGCAGCCAAGTTGTGGGGAGAAAGAGAGGAATAGCGCCAGATTTGGTGCGGTTGGCGGCACAGAGCTGTCTTACGGGCAGAAATGCGCCCTGTTTGCGGCTGCTGCCCTGGCAGGGCTGGCACAGCAGGGGTGGCCGGAGAATTTTCTTGCCCACGGTGGGGACAGCTGGAACTTTGACAAACTCAGCAAGATGGCAGGGCTAACAGCAGCGGCTGTTATAGCAGTAATGCTGGTGTTTGATTTGGGACAGCTTTATGTGTCATATAGTGAAGCCAAAGCTGTCAGGCGGCAGATGGCAGAGATGGAACCTGCCCGGCAGGTGATGGAGTCGGATAAAAAACTGGCAGAGTCAGCGGAGCGGAAGGAAAAATATTTGTTGGAGCTCTCAAGAAACTCCAAGCATTTTGATAGTGTGCTTATACATTTGGGAAATATGACGGTGGAGGGGGCCTGGCTCACAGAGGTAAGCTGCAAGGAGGGGGGGAGCCTGGAATTGCGGGGACGGGCAGTGGACTACAGCGCTTTGTCGGAAATGATGAAGGCCTTTGAAAATGACAGGCCCTTTTTCTCAGCCATGCCTTTGCTGGAAGATTCACGGCAGGACGATGAGGGGCTGATAGATTTTCGGTTGAAGCTTGAGATATGAATCTTCATGGAATTGAGGGGCTGCTGAGTATGAAGCTTGAAGGCATAAAGAGACTGCAGGTGTCTGTGGCAGCGGCTGTATTATTTATGGCGGGGTTTTATTTTTTTGTGCATCTGCCCTTGCGTGCTTATTGTGAAAACAGCGCTGAAGAGATAGCCGTCATCAAGGAAGAAATACTGGAGTTGCAGAATTTCCAAAACGCCCATTTGGATCTAACTGCTTACCGTCAGGGGCTGGAGGCAAGAAAGACCCAGGCAGACAAGGCATTGCCTGAGCATTTGGCGCAAGGTGATTTCCTGGGACGCATTCAGGCTGATGCCTTGGGCACAGGCATGGAGGTGCAGCAGGCTGCGCCTAGGGAGGTCAGCAGCCAGGAAGGAGGCTATGTGGCTTTGCCGGTCAGTTTGCGGGTGGCTGGCAGCTACTTTGAACTGTTGGACTTTCTGGGACGTTTGCGGCAGGAGGAGAGGTTCTACCAGTTTCGCCAGATGCAGGTGAAGGGCAGCGGGGATGGCAGGCTGCAGGCGGAACTGTTGCTGGTCATGTTTGCTGGGGATACTTGATGCATATGGCAAATGTACAGGTGGAGAGGATTTATTTTACAATATTGTGAGCTAAATTCCGCAAAATGCTTGATTTATGAATGGCCATAGCGTACACTAGACACAACTGATTTTCGTAGAGGATGAGGTGTCTTTATGAGTGAATTGCGTTTTATGACAGCGGGAGAATCCCATGGGCCTTGCCTGACAGCCATTTTGGAGGGACTGCCGGCAGGCTTGAAGCTTTCTGAGGAAAATATCAACCGGGATCTGGCTCGCCGTCAGCAGGGCTATGGCCGGGGCGGCCGCATGAAGATAGAGACGGACAAGGTTGAGGTTGTAAGCGGTGTGCGCTTTGGGGAGACCCTGGGAGGCCCTATTACCCTGCGGGTAGTGAACAAGGATCATGGCAACTGGGGTGGACGTATGGCTCCCTTTGGGGAGCCGGAAGGGGAGAAAGTGACAGCGGCCCGGCCTGGCCATGCGGATTTGACCGGGGTGGCCAAATATGCCCGTGAAGATGTCAGGGATATCCTGGAGCGTTCCAGTGCCCGTGAAACTACCATGCGAGTGGCAGTGGGGGCAATCTGCAAGGAATTCCTGGGAGCTTTGGGCATGGAAGTGGTGTCGCAGGTCCTAAACATTGGCGGGGAGGCTGTGGATGAGTCAACCGTGGATCGCAGCAAGCTGGGGCAGGCCAATGGTTCTGAGCTGAACTGCTATGATCAGGCAGCAGAGGAGCGCATGAAGGCCAGGATTGATGAGGCCAAGCAGGAAGGGGATACCCTGGGTGGTGTCTTTGAGGTCACGGTGAGAGGTGTTCCCGTGGGGCTTGGCAGCCATATCCAGTGGGACCGTCGCCTTGATGCCCGCCTGGCAGGCGCCATGATGTCCATTCAGGCCATCAAGGGAGTGGAAATCGGCGCCGGCTTCAGGTGCGCCGATTTGCCCGGCAGCCTTATCCATGATGAGGTCTTTCTTGATAAGTCCGGGATGCCCTGCCGCAAGACTAACAGGGCCGGCGGCCTGGAGGGCGGCATGAGCAATGGTGAGGAAATAGTCATCAAGGCGGCCATGAAGCCCATTCCCACCTTGATGCAGCCCTTGCAGTCTGTGGATATAGAGAGCCACAAGGCAGTGATGGCCTGCAAGGAGCGCAGCGATACCTGCGCTGTCTCTGCCGCCTCCGTGGTGGGAGAGGCCATGGCGGCCATCGTGCTTGCCCAGGCTGTCTGTGAGAAGTTCGGCTCTGATGCGCTGGTGGATGTGAAAGCAGCCTTGGCGGCCTATAACCAGCGGTTGAGGAAAGCGTGGGTGGGTTGATGAAGAATATAGTGCTCATTGGCTTTATGGGAACAGGCAAGACCAGCACGGGAAAAGTGCTGGCCCAGCGTCTGGGCAAGGCCTTTATCGATTTGGACAGTCGTATTGAGGAGACTTATGGGGAGACCATTCCCCAGATGTTTGCCACTAAAGGCGAATCCTACTTCCGTCAGTGTGAAAAAGAAATGGTCAAAAAGGTGTCACAAAGGTCCAATGCCATTATTTCCACTGGGGGCGGCACCATTAAGGATGCAGAGAATGTAGCGGCTCTCAGGGAGAGGGGCATCATCGTCTGCCTGACAGCCCGGCCTGAGGTCATTCTTGAGCGCACGGAGAGGAAAGGTGAGCGTCCTGTCCTGGACGGTGCTGATGCAGGAGACAGGCTGCAGGCCATCAGAGATTTGCTGGCGGAGCGTGAGAAATATTACGGCCAGGCAGATCTTGCCATTGACACCAGCGAATCCTCCCCCCTGCAGGTGGTGGAGCGCATTGTCCATGCTTTGAAGTCCAGGGGGGAAATACATGGGTGAGGTACAGCGCAAGGTCAGGGTTGACCTTGGCAGGAACAGTTACGACATAGTTATAGGCAGAAAACTTCAGAAGGAACTGACAGAGTTTGTCAGCCAGGAGGGCTTTTCCAAAAAAGGATTGGTGCTGACTGATGAGCATGTGGGGGCCTTGTATGGTGAAGCAGTCTGCGGCTGGCTGCAGGAGGCGGGACTTGAGGCGGCTCTGGGCTCTAAGTCCCTGGGCGTCGCAGAGCAAGTCTTTACAGCGTGCATCAAGGCAGGCCTTGACCGCAAATCCCCCGTCTTTGCGCTGGGGGGCGGTGTGGTAGGTGACTTGGCGGGCTTTATTGCCGCCACCTATATGCGGGGCGTGCCCTTTGTTCAGCTGCCCACCAGCCTGCTGGCACAGGTGGATTCCAGCGTGGGAGGCAAGGTGGCTGTAAACCATGCTTTGGGCAAGAATCTTATTGGTGCCTTTTACCAGCCCAAGGCAGTGCTGATGGGCTGATGGACCTGGAGATGATGAGCACCCTGCCTGCCAGGGAAATCTCCACAGGCCTTGGTGAAGTGGTGAAGTACGGCCTGATTTGCGACAGGGACTTCTTTGCTTATCTGGAGGGGCATGTAGAAGAAATTCTTGCCCTGACACCTGAGACGACGGCCCATATAATTGCCCGCTCCTGCGAGATTAAGGCGGCAGTGGTCAGTGAGGACGAAAAGGAAGCAGGTCTTCGCCGCATCCTGAATTTTGGCCACACCATCGGTCATGCCATTGAGAAGGAGACCGGCTTTGCCCGGTACAATCATGGCGAGGCGGTGGCCATTGGCATGGTGGGGGCGGTGAAGCTCTCCATCCTGCTGGGGCTGCTGCCGGAGGAGGTTTTGCCCCGGACGGAAAAACTCCTGGAAGCCCTGCAGCTGCCCATCCGGGCTGAGAGCTGCACGGTTGAGGCCATGTATGAAGATATCTTCCATGACAAGAAGACTGTAGGGGGCAAGGTGAATTGGGTACTGCTGACGGAGATAGGCAAGACCGTCTGCCGTGATGATGTGTCCGAGGAGGTTGTGAAAGAGGCCATGGCCTATTGTCTGGCCAGGTGATTTCCCCGGAGAAAAAATTATTTTAACCCTAAAATTTTTGCTTGAAAGGCCTGCTGTTTTTTGTTATACTGACATGGTATGTGGGCGGTCCTCTGAGTGAGCCGATAGGGATGCTTGCCATGAACGTCTAGTGTTAGGAGGAAATACAAATGAACATCATCGAAACTCTTGAGAAAGAACAGCTCCGTTCCGACATCCCCGCTTTTGGTCCTGGCGACACTCTGCGCGTCCATGCAAAGATTGTCGAGGGTAACCGTGAGCGTATCCAGGTGTTCGAGGGCGTAGTTATCGGCCGTCAGGGCACCGGCGTGCGTGAGACCTTCACCGTCCGTCGTATTTCCTACGGTATCGGCGTGGAGCGTATGTTCCCCGTTCATTCCCCGCGTATTGCCAAGATTGAGGTTGTTCGCCACGGTATCGTCCGTCGCGCCAAGCTCTACTATCTGCGCAACCTTACGGGTAAAGCTGCTCGTATCAAAGAGAAGCGCTAATTCAGCGTGGGATAGGGACTGCATGTACCCTTTGGGGGACAGCAGTCCCTATTTGTGTCTTTTAAGGAGGAAAATACATGAGTTCTTTAGGCGAAGAAGCCAAGGATTGGATTATATCCATAGTCGTAGCAGTGGTCTTAGCGTTTCTCATACGCCAGTTTGTGGTGGAGCTCTATATTGTAGATGGTCCTTCCATGCGTCCCACTCTCCAGTCTCAGCAGCGTCTGGTGGTGAACAAGTTCATTTACCGCTTCCGTGAGCCGGAGAAGGGAGAAATCCTGGTGTTCCAGTATCCCAGGGATACCAGCCGTGACTTTATCAAGCGCGTTATTGCTGTGCCGGGTGACACGGTAGAAATCAAGGACGGCCGGGTGCTGGTGAATGACCAGGTCCTGAGCGAAGACTACATCCTGGAAAAGACCAGAGGAGACTATCCCAAGTCCACTGTGCCCCAGGGCACCGTGTTTGTCATGGGTGATAACCGCAACAACTCCGAGGATAGCCGTTTCGCCGATGTGGGCTTTGTGCCCGATGCCCTGATCAAGGGCAAGGCGGTGCTGGTGTTCTGGCCCGTCAGTGAGCTGAAGACTTTGCCGTAAGGGAAAAGAGGGAAGCCATGAAATTCATTTCCTGGAACGTGAACGGCCTGCGGGCCTGCCTGAAAAAGGGCTTTATGGAGTCCTTCCGTCAGCTTGATGCGGACATCTTCGCCCTGCAGGAAACCAAGATGCAGCCGGACCAGGCCATCCTGGAGCTGCCTGGCTACCGCCAGTACTGGAACAGTGCCGAGAAGAAAGGCTATTCCGGCACGGCGGTGTTTACTCGGATAGAGCCTTTGCAGGTGA
>CAJOIN010000143.1:0-936 GCA_905234515.1 uncultured Selenomonas sp. | reverse complement strand
CGGCTTGCTTACCGTATGGAGTGGGAGGAGGCCTTCCGGCAGTATCTGTTGGACTTGGACAAGCAGAAGCCCGTCATTGTCTGTGGTGACCTGAACGTGGCTCATCAGGAAATCGACCTGAAGAACCCCAAGACAAACCATCACAATGCAGGCTTTACCGATGAGGAAAGGGCAAAGTTCACCGAGCTGCTTTCCGCAGGCTTTACGGACACCTTCCGGGCCCTTTACCCGGAAAGGGAGGGCATCTATACTTGGTGGTCTTATCTGCGCAAGGCCCGGGATACAAATGCCGGCTGGCGCATAGATTACTTCCTCACCTCGGAGAGGCTCAAGGGCTCCATCAAGGATGCCACCATACACAACGAGATTTTCGGCAGCGACCACTGCCCTGTGGGGCTGGAGCTGGCTTGAAGAGTAGATTTTGGAGGTTAGATTTTGTCAGCATTGCAAGAAGAACTTGACCGCGAGATAGGCAAGCGCCGTACCTTTGCCATCATCTCCCACCCTGATGCCGGTAAGACCACTCTTACGGAGAAACTGCTGCTCTACGGTGGAGCCATCCATCTGGCCGGCTCCATCAAGAGCCGCAAGACCCAGCGCCATGCGGTTTCCGACTGGATGGAAATCGAGAAGCAGCGCGGTATTTCCGTTACCAGCTCCGTGTTGCAGTTCGACTATCAGGGCTGCCGCATCAATATCCTGGACACCCCGGGCCATCAGGACTTCAGTGAGGACACCTACCGCACCCTGATGGCAGTGGACAGTGCCGTCATGGTGCTGGATATCGCCAAGGGCGTCGAGGCCCAGACCAAGAAGCTCTTCAAGGTCTGCAAGCAGCGCGGCATTCCCATCTTCACCTTCGTGAACAAGCTGGACCGCTTCGGCAAGGCGCCCCTGGACATCATGCACGAGCTGGAGAACGTGCTGGGCATCCGT
>CAJOIN010000142.1 GCA_905234515.1 uncultured Selenomonas sp. | reverse complement strand
TATGTTCAGGAAGATGCGCAGATTCAAGCAGCAGCTTGAGGAGGAAGAATGCCGGGAAGTCCTACGGCAGCAGAAGCGGGGCGTCTTGTCCCTGCTGGGTGACGGTGGGTACCCTTACGGCATTCCCATGAACCATTGGTACTCGGAGGATGGGACCATCTATTTCCATAGTGCCAAAGAGGGACATAAACTGGATGCCATCAAGGCCTGTGACAAGGCCAGTTTTTGCGTGTATGACGAGGGCTGGCGAAAGCCCTGCGAATGGGCGCTGAATATCAGGAGCGTAGTGGTCTTTGGCAGGATAAGCATTGTGACAGATGAGACAAAGGCCAGGGAGATTGCCACTGCGCTGGTGAGGAAATTCACTGATGACGAAGCCTATCTGGAAAAAGAACTGAAGCACGCCCTGCCCAGAGTGCAGTGTCTGGCCCTGGTGCCGGAGCATATCACAGGGAAACTGGTCAATGAATCGTGAAAATTGAGCATGAGTTTGTTTAGCACACAGAGCATACCTGTGGCCCCGCAGCAGCCCTGACCCTGCTTTACTGGCACGGCAACAAGGACTACGATGAACTGAGCCTTGCCAGGGAAATGAAGACCCGGCCTTATCCCTACGGCACCAATGTCAAGGATATGGTCAGTTTCTTTGGAAAAATTGGCTGGACGGTGGAGAGCAGCCTGAAGGCGGACAAGCTCAGCCGTTACGATGATTTCAAGGATTTTGTCTGGTACCATCTGGAAAAGGGCAGGCCCATTCTGGTAGAATTCCATCCTCCCGAAAAAAGAGCGGTATCAGCCCTGGATTGTGGCCTATCCGAAAGATTGACATAAGGGCAAGATTCATTTGATTGCAGGGGGTTCTTTATCCGCATGTTGTAGAAATTACTACAGCAGAGAGCACGTCTTGGTTTGAATGTTTTCAGGTAAGGGGGATTGTGCAATGCGGTTTTTCAAGATTTTTGCTATGCTGATAGGATTCATTTGTCTGGCTGCCAGCAGCAGGGCTATGGCGTCAGAGGCAGATATGCAGGCTTTCCGGGATTTGTATCTGCAAAACATGAGTGAAGCCAAGGGCTACCATCTGGAACTGATGTTCAATGGGCCTACCCTCCAGTCTAATGTCATAGCTGATGGCCAGCTGTGGAAGAATGGAGCTGCTGTGGCTGAGGGGAGGATGAGCTGGGATTATACAGATCTGGTTGCAGGGCAGACCAAGCGGACCGAGATGCCTTTTTATGCAGAGCGGTCAGGCAATGTCGTTGTTTTATATGGGAATCGCAGCGGTCAGTGGCAACGGGAGAATATCCTTGGGGGATTCACCTGGATCCTTAATGCTGTCAGCTCCGATGACAGGGAAACGAAGATGAAGTATGCTGCCACGGTGAAGGATGTGAAGCTTGAAGAGGTTGGCAAAGGCCAACAGCGCATGCAGGTCACCTTTGATGGCAAGGAGCTTTCTGCTGTCGAGGATAAAGCCGTCAGAGAGAGCATAGCTGCTATGAGTGAGGCCGATAGCAAAGATGCGATGGCATCTGTAGTCTACCTGAATGCGGCATTAGCTGAGAGCGATCTTAAAATCACCTGGACTGTTGACAAAAAGACCGGGGAGACGGACATGGTAGTCGCAGATCTTACAGATGTCATGCGCAACTATGCCAAAGCCATGCTTCAGGATTCCTATGATGGCAAGATTTCTCTTGCCCAGGAGGAAGTTGACATGCTGGCATCCATTGGCTATTACTACAACCTGCAGCTTTATCTGGTGAGAAATAAAGCGTCTGCCAAACAGGCTGTTATTCCTGCCAATGTCAAGAATCGCGCCCAGGAAGGCAATCTTTTCGGGGATATAAATAGCGAAGTAGTTTCTGCTTTGAAAAAATGATGCTGTACCAAATTCTGTAAACTTCATATCGGGATGTGAAAGTGTTAGTAAGACAAGAGCATAACCCCTTGTTGCCAATACCAAGCATGTTTATCTCTGCATGTCAAGAAATCATTGACATGCAGATTTTTATTCCGTAAAGCCTGGCATCAGAAGGGCGCACACGACAAGGATCTCTTAGCATCCGTTACGCTGAGAAAGTTTGGTAAGCAAAGGATAATGCCGCCTATTTGCAGAATATAGGACGATGAAAGGCGCAAAAGGAGAATGTGAAATGATTATTGCAGGTGCTGAATTATTCTTACTTCCCGGAGATGGGAAAAAAATCTTACTTGCTGCTTTATTGGCAGGGGCAGTGTGCAGCCCATTGGCTTACGGTGGAGGATGCAGTCATGTTGAGGCGGCCGAGGCGGTGCAGGCTGGCGCATACCAGGCTGCAGAGACTGATAATCTGCTGCTGGTGAACAAGACCAATAAACTGCCCGATGATTATGAGGAAAAGGTTGACCTGGTGACGGTAAAGAATTGCTTTGGCAAAGAATTTCAGGTCGAAAGAGAGACATATAAGCATTTTCTGTCCTTGCGGGAGGATTTGCTGAAGAGGGGGATTCAGATAGAGCTGGAGTCTGCCTACCGCAGTGTAGCCCGTCAGCGAGAACTCATCGAGGAGTTGCGGGCGACAGAGGGCGATGACTATGTGAAGAAATATGCTGCTGTCCCGGGTTACTCCGAGCATCACACGGGACTGGCATTGGATGTTACCATAGTCAAAGATGGCAGCCCTACTAATGATGTGTATGGAACCTGGGAAACGCCCTATCAAAAAATGCACAGGCGTCTTGCCGAGCACGGCTTTATCCTGCGCTATCCGCCGGGGAAATCGGCTATCACTGGCTACGATTATGAGTCGTGGCACTGCCGTTATGTGGGCCGGGAGGCCGCCAGGAAGATTTTTTTGCAAGGGCTGACCCTGGAAGAATATCTGTCCGGTGGCAGAGAAACCCAGAACATGCAGGGCAAATACGGTTCAGCTGCATATTGGACAAGGCGAAATCCTGCAGGTGAAAAAGAGCTGCCTGGCGCAGAACTGAAACAGTTGCAGGAAGAAATGCGCCGCCAGAACTCCCTGCTGGTGGATATGGAAAGTTTTCCTGCAGAAGTGACGGATGAATATATCAGGGAAAAAATTAAGGTGTCACGGGATAATTACCTGTGGTTTGAACCGAAGAATATATATGAGAATGGCAGCCCTTTGACCAAGGAGCGCTGCCGGCAAGTGGAGGAAAACTGTGTGCCGGAGTCCCTGCCGGCCAGACAGGCCGTGAAGTTTGCCCTGACTACCTGCAGAGCGAACCTGCGCTATCTGCCGGAAAGTGAGGGCTGGTATGAAGGCCCGCGCGACACCCATTATGACCTGGTCCAGGCGCTGACCCTTTATCCGGCAGAGCCCCTGGCTGTGCTGGCGGAGAGCCGGGACAAAAAATACTTCTTTGTGCAGCTCAGGAATTATGTGGGCTGGGTGGACAAAAAAGAGATTGTGCTTGTGGACCATGCCAAGTGGCTGGAATATGCAGCGCCAAAGGATTTTCTCGTCTTTACAGATGGCAAAAAGCGCATAAATATGGGAAATGGCTCCTCCATGCTGTTCCAGATGGGCGCCCGCCTGCCCTTGAAGAAGCCAGAAGTCCAGCGAGATGGAACCTGGCTGGCGGTCATGCCCGTGTCTGTCGAGGGAAAATTCGAGGAAAAGCTGGTCGGCATATCTGCAGATGAGACAGTCCATAAGGGATGGCTGCCGTATTCAGAAAACAATGTGCTGCGCCAGTCTTTCCGCTTTTTGGGCGAGCTTTATGGCTGGTGCGGGCTGGAAGAAGGGGTGGACTGCTCCTTGTTCACTGCTGATGTTTATCGCAGCTTCGGCCTTGATATTCCTGGCGATGCCGTGGAGCAGAGAACGGCCATGCCTATGAGCAAAGGTATCGAAGATTTGAGCCGTGAAGGCAAGCTGGCTGTTATTGGTAGCTGCCACCCCGGCGATTTGCTCTTTTCCGAAGGCCATGTCATGTTGTATTTGGGGAAGGATGACAGGGGCGAACCGCATATCATTCACGCAGCCAGCAGCAGATGGTTTCCCGATGAGGGGGACGAGGGAGCGCTGAAATACTATACTCGCAGGGTGACAGTGGATGATCTTTGGTGGCACAAGACAGACAATGGCCGGTGCATTGATGGCCTTATAGCCATCGGAGGCATAAGGTGAGAATGTCGAGGGAACCAGGTGTGTTTGGATGAGATGTTACAGGCGAAATTGGCTTAAAAATTTTTTCCTGACGGCAGCAATGAGCCTTGTGCTGCTGCCGCTGCAGCATAAGGTAGAGCAGCCGGCAGTATGGGCGGCTCCATCCGTGGCTGCCGCAGAGACATCGCTGAGCAAAGGCGCAGCTTTGCGTCCAGGGGATACCATCGGTATTCTGGCTCCGGCCAGCAATGATAATATCGAAGACTATGACCGGGCTATACGCGATTTGAAGAAAAGGGGCTACAAGATAAAACTGGGAACTTCCTGCAGGTCGCGGGATGGCTATTTTGCGGGGACAGACTCTACGCGTGCTGCTGACTTGAACCGCTTTTTTGGCGATGGTGAGGTGCAGGCCATTCTCTGCCTGCGGGGGGGCTACGGCTCGGCACGCGTGCTGGACAAACTGGATTATGCGCTTATCGCCAGCCATCCTAAGCAGTTTATTGGTTACAGTGATGTGACAGCACTGCATATAGCCTTGGGCGAAAAGAGCAGGCTGTCAACTGTCCACGGCCCCATGCTGAGTTCTTTCGAGCAGGGCCTTGATGAGAAAAACTATAAGGCAGGTACTTTTCTGCGGGGGCTGCAAGGTGAGCTTTACCCAGGAGAAATTCCCCTGCCGCCGCAGTGCCATCTGGAGACGGTCCAGCCGGGACGAGCTGAGGGAATCATTATGGGAGGAAACCTCACGGTGCTGGTTTCCCTGCTGGGGACTCCCTATGAGATGAAGGGAGATGGAGCGCTGCTCTTGATTGAGGATGTGGGGGAGGACACCTACCGCATAGACAGGATGCTTGGGCAGCTATGGCAGATGGCAGCGCCAGCCTGAAGCTGGATGCGGCCACAACGCAGACCAAGTGATGTTGGGGAGTATAGGGAGAGCAAAGTTTATGATAAGAAAGACCGTACTTCTTCTTTTGGTTTCACTTTTCCTTATGACAGAAACTTTTGCTGGTGAATTACAGATAATTGATAAACCAATACTATGGTCTGACTATAGAGAGCAGCTTATGCGTGAGTATGCCGCAACACACTACAGCATGAATCAAATATATATCATCCCTCAAGCTGTGGTTGTGCATTGGACAGCCTCTGATACTTGGGAATCAGCATACCAGCATTTTTACAATGAGGCGCGCGCTGATGGGACTTTGAATGTTGCTTCCCACTTTCTTGTGTCACGGGAGGGGCGAATATACAGACTCACACCTGAAACAGCGCTTAACAGGCATATTATAGGCTATAACTGGTGTGCAATTGGTATAGAAAATGTAGG
>CAJOIN010000141.1 GCA_905234515.1 uncultured Selenomonas sp. | reverse complement strand
CAAGGAAGCCGAGGCCTGCGGTCTGAAGGCTCTGCCTTACAAGGGCGGCTTCTTCCTGGCTGTGCCTGCAGATGACCCCAAGGCCGTCTGCGAGAAGCTCCACGATGACCTTGTCTTCGCGGTGCCCCTGAAGCTGGGCGTCCGCATCGCTGCTTGCTCCGTAGCTACGGAGAAGATGAGCGGCATTGCCGAGAAGGTCCTCAAGGCTCTGAACGCAGTGGAGGCAAAGGCTGCTGAGAAGAGCGCCTAAGACGCTTTGGTAATTACAATCACATAACATATACGGTGTGCATTTCCTTGGGGTGGAGTGCACACCGTTTTTTCGTTTTCGTGAAAATTTCGGTTGCTGTCAGTGGGAAATAAAGTTATAATGAAATGGTATTGTGTGTGAAGTGTTAGTAGGAGGAGGACATAGAACATAATGTTTAAGTTCAATCAGAAGGACACGGAATACTTTGACCTCTTTGTTGAAAGTGCCCGTTATTTCTACAATGGTGCCCTGATGATGGATGAAGTCATGCTGGACTACAGCAAGGCCACAGACAAGGTCCGGGAAATCAATGAACTGGAGCACGAAGCTGACGCTGTCAATGACAAGATTATCGACAAGCTGAACATGACCTTCATCACTCCTATTGACCGTGAGGATATCTACGCCATTGCCAACGGGCTGGATGATGGCGTGGACATTCTTCAGGGGACTCTGCAGCGCATTGTCATGTACCGCACAGGCAAGGCTATGAACGGTGCGGTGAGCCTTACCAAGCTCATTATCGAGAGCACTGAGGAAATCATCAAGGCCCTGACCATGCTGAAGGATATCCGCAAGAACCAGGCCAAGATTCTGGATGCTACCCACAAGATTGCTAAGCTGGAAAGCGAAGGCGACAGGGTTTACCGCCATGAGGTGGCCTACCTTTTCGACAAGGAAACAAACCCCATTGAGCTTATCAAGTGGAAGGATATCCTGGAGAATCTGGAAGATACCCTTGATCACTGTGAAAAAATCGGGGATATGCTAAGAGGCGTGGTGATGAAGTATGCATGAGTTGCAGTACCTCATCTTTACCGTCATAGTGCTGGCCCTGCTCTTTGACTATATCAATGGCTTCCATGATACGGCTAATGCCATTGCCACCTCAGTATCTACCAGGGCCATACATCCCAGCCATGCCATCATCATGGCGGCGGTGTTGAACTTTGCAGGCGCTATGTATTCCACAGGCGTGGCCAAGACCATAGGTGCGGATATCGTCAAGTCGGCCCAGCATGTGGATGAGCATATCATCATCGCGGCCCTGGCAGGGGCAGTCATTTGGAATATCCTGACCTGGTGGCTGGCAGTGCCCTCCAGCTCCTCCCACGCTCTGGTTGGCGGCATCATAGGTGCCGTGCTGGTGTCCGTGGGAGCGGACGGCCTGAACTTTGCCGGTATCGGCAAGATTATCATTGCCCTGATTGGTTCGCCTATACTGGGCATAGTCACGGGCTTTATTGTGATGATGGTGCTATACCGGATCTTTGGCAAGGCAAGTCCATCAAAAGTCAATCACAAGTTCAAGAAAATGCAGATTGTCGCCGCAGCCATGATGGCTTTTTCCCATGGCTCCAACGACGCGCAGAAGTCCATGGGTATCATAACCCTGGCCCTGCTGTCCGGCGGCTATATAGATGTCTTTGAGGTTCCCACCTACGTCAAGGTCCTGGCGGCTACCGCCATGGCTTGCGGCACCGCCATGGGCGGCTGGCGCATCATCAAGACGGTGGGCGGTAAGATCTTCAAGCTGGAGCCAATCTCAGGTTTCGCGGCGGATCTTAATTCCTCCATCGTCATCTTCACCGCCACTCTGCTGCACCTGCCCGTCAGCACCACCCACGTGGTATCCGGCTCCATCATGGGTGTAGGCACTGCCAAGCGTGTCAACGCCGTCCGCTGGGGCGTAGCCCAGCAGATGGTCATGGCCTGGGTCATGACTATCCCCTGCACCGCCCTGATGGGCGCCGCAGCTTACCAGGTGGTTTGCATGGTGTTTAAGTAATAATTGCATATAAACAGTAGCTCCCTTTGCAGGAATTTTTTCTGCAAAGGGAGCTTTTTAGGGATTGAAAAAGCCCCGCCAAGGGGCGGGGTCAGAATAAGTCGCTATGACTGCCAGTGCGCGTTAGCGTCAGTGTCAATCTGTCATGTTCAATTTTGTAAATCAGGAGCCAGTCAGGGCGGATGTGACACTCGCGGTATCTAGGCATTGAGTTCCTCCATCACTTCGTCAACGGAGTGGAAGGGGCCTATGATGTCGACGCCCTGCTCGACTTCCTGAATGGCTTTTAGTGTTTCAGCATTAGGAGTTTCGTCAAGGCGGAGCTCAAAAGGTATGCCGTGATGGCGGACTACGGACTTTAGGAACATAGTGATGGCGGTGGAAGTGGGCAGACCAAGCTCAGAGAAGATATGTTCTGCCTGGGCTTTGAGTTCTGCATCTACGCGAAGGTTGAGGTTTTTGGTCATGGTGGCCATGAAAATCACACTCCTTTTATTGCTATTATAAAGCAAAATAAAGCAAATGTAAATTGATTTACGTTACAAGAGCGGCGGAGAGTGAAGTGGCATCATGTCGGGGAAGGTCATGAGCGGGAATGGTGCTTTGATTTGCGTTTGGGTTTAGTAGACTCTGGTTCTGCTTTGGGAGAAGTTGTGTCTGGCTGGGCGAAGGCATAATCCAGTAGGGCGGCGGCTTCGGTGAAGCGGGTATCCCAGTCCTTTGAGTGCATGACAATGGCAATTTCCCTGTTCCCAGCAAAGTACAGCCCCCAGCCATGAGCCTGTGTCCCTTCGCCGGAGCCAATAGCTCCCAGGTCAAAGGTTTCAAAGTCATGTGGCGTACCGTGCCATGCAGACTGAAAGAGCTCTTATATGGTTTCATTCGCCACATCAGCCACCACACGTTTATCAGTTAATTCCTCGTCAATTCTGTTTGCCAAATCCTCAAAGCGGGCTCGTTCATCATCAGACATATCAGGTAGAAGTATGCCCCGCGCACGCGGGGATGATCCCTCTCGGAGATTATGGAGATTCCGTAATTTGCTCCATAATCCAACGCTTCAGAAGGAAAGTAAGTGCGTAAGGGAAAGTTATGAACTTGCCGTTGTAGCCAATATTTGCATCACACAGCTTTATTCCGTGTTTAATATCAGGATAAGCATCATTATCAATCAAGGCATTCAAAGACTTGGTCGCTCCATTCGCAGATTTGATCTCTACAGGGATTAAGGAGTCAGCATCGCGGATAAAGAAATCCATTTCCAGGGTGGCCGTTCTATTGCGGAAAAAGTATAAACCATAACCCTGCGCCACCAGCATCTGAGCGACAATATTTTCAAATAAGGCACCTTTGTAGACACCAAAGTTTCTGTTTTGACGTAAATCTGCCTGAGCCTCATCATCTAGCGAAGCAATCAGCAGCCCTGTATCCCCGTAGTACATCCGATAATTGTCCGGGTCAAAGTTCCCCTTCAATGGTAATTCAGGGTGCTCCAGACAATAACAGATATTGACGATTCCTGCATTCCCCAGCCAGTCAGCTACTCCAACATACTCACGGCTTCTTGCTCCGTGGGCAACTTTGGAAATCTGAAACTTTTTGTTATCCTTGCCAAGAAATACCGGTATCTTACGATAGACATTCAGGATTTTTGTCTGGTCTAAACTATGGGCATATTTCGTAATATCCTCCTCGTAGTCCAAGAGCAGTTGTTTTTGCATGGCCAGTGTTCCGCTGTAGTTGCCTTTCTGGATGAACGACCATACCACTGCCGGCATACCGCCAAGAATCATATATTCACGGAATGCTTCACCCAGTACAGACATAGCCGTACCGGGAAGCGGCTTCAAGTCCTTCATGTGCTGGTACAGTATTTCTACCTGTTCATCCGAGTATCCCTTAGCCCATAAATATTCCTCAAAATCCAGCGGATACATTGTGATATCTTCTTTGAAGCCAACGCTATTGGATTCTATTTCCTTATAATTGATACCCATAAGTGAGCCGGAACAGATAACATCATATCTTCCATCCAGTTTAAACGCTTTGAGGCTGGTAGCACAATCCGGGCACGCCTGAAGTTCATCGAAGAAAATCAACGTATTGCCAGGTTCCAACTTTAGAGCAGGATTCAAAAAAGAAATATTCCGCAAAATAGCATTCACTTCATAGCCATCAGCAAAGATACTGCGATATTCCTTTTGCAATACGAAGTTGATAACAATGACATTCCGGTAATGCTGACCGGCAAAGTAACTGATTGCCTCTGTCTTGCCTATTTGCCGTGCCCCTTTGATAATAAGTGGCATATGTTCCTCATTTGCTGCCCAGTCAGCAAGGAGGGCATCAATTTTTCGTTTCAATCGCTTAATCACAAAAATCCCCCGTATATCTAGCTACAGAATCACAAAATTCATCGGTATATGTTGCATTATATCACATTTTTCTATTATCTGCACACAGCAGGAGATACTTATAGGAATGAAAAGAGGAGAATGTTTTTTTAGTGATGTTTCACCTGAAAACATGCTGTGTTTTATAAGTGAAATCTCACTTATAAAGGGATTATAAAAACCTCCCATCGTCCGATTTTACCGGGCTGAGGGAGGTTTT
>CAJOIN010000140.1 GCA_905234515.1 uncultured Selenomonas sp. | reverse complement strand
TACAGCCCCGCCTGCTCGCTGGCTGCCCGCCTGGCATCAGCCCGGGCCCTTTCCTTGGCCACAGCCGCATTCTCCTCCGGCCCGTCCCCCATGATGTAGTACCCGTCCGCCTCAATCACGCGAACCTCCGCAAAGGCCGCCACGGGGTCAGCCACGCCCCAAACCACCGTAAACGCCGCTCCCAGCCCTAAGGCCGCCAGCGGTGCCCGATATATGATCTGCATGAAGAATCAACTCCTTGGCACTTTGCCATAGACGACATCTTTGAAAATTTACCGCCGGCCACCATAAAAGATGGTCGGCGGTTTTTCTGTAATTCAAATCAGTTTCTCAGAACAGGCTGCCCAGATCTGCCAGGGCGTCTGACAGTTCGGACAGGCTCCTTTCCAGGTCGCTCATGCCACTGTTCATTTCGATTACACGCTTGTTGTGTTCAGCGATTTCGATATTCTTATCGATATCTGCCAGCCTTGCGGGATTCTTCTCCAGTTTCCGGGCTTTCCTATAGTCTTTGAGAGCACGGTCATAGTCCCCCTTGTAGAAATAGGCATTGCCACGGTTGAAGTAGCCATTTGGACCATTGGGACGCAAGTCAATACACTTGTTGAAATCGGCAATCGCCTTGTCATATTCGCTGTAATCATCCATATAGATGCTACCGCGATTGTTATACGCATCTGCATACTGGGGATTGATATCTATAGCCTTGTTGTATTCTGTAATCGCACGAGCCTTGTCACCCTTCAGAAGATCATAGGCCCTGCCACGATTATAAAAACCGGCAGCATAATTGGGATCCACGGTCACAGCCTGGGTAAACTCGGCAATGGCACGGTCAGCGTCGCCCTTGTCGCCGTAGGCAATACCGCGATTGTTGTAATAATCGGCCTCATTGGGATTCAGTTCAATGGCCTTGTCCAGATCGACAATGGCGCGATCGTGATTGCCCTTGTGATTGTAGCAAGTGCCACGATGGTAGTATGCTCTGGCGTAATTGGGATTTACAGCCAATGCCTGGTCGTAGTCGGCAATGGCAAGATCCAGCTTGCCCTTTTGGCCATAGGCAAGACCGCGATTGGTATAAGCTATGGCAGTATCGGTACTGCTAAGCTCCCCTGAGCTCAACGCCTCATTATAGAGCTTGATGGCACCATCATAGTTGCCTGCTTCATCGAGTTTTACACCTGCATCAATTTTTTGCGCAGCTATCAGCCCCTGGTTGGCCTCATCATATTCTTTCTTCAGACGGTCTTTCTCCTGTGCAGTGACGCTTTCATTGTACTGCTGGGTTATCTTGTCCAGTTTCTCTATGCTTTCTTTTATCCCCTTTTGCGATGTTTCCACCTGCTGCACAAGGGAAGATTTTTCTTCATCGCCACGGGCCAGCCATTTCTTGATGCCATCGGTATCAACCTTGGCAGTTACGGTAGCTGTGTAGGTGATGACCGGCTGGTCGTTCACCATGCCAGGGGTCTGCTGGTACTTCACCTCGCCTACTACGTTGGTGATATTATTGGTAATAGCCACCAGTTCGCCGGAGGCCAGCTTCGTTTTGGCAGTGCGGGTGTAGCTCTGGATATACACTCCCGCCTGCTCCCGGGCGTTCTGCAACGCCTTCTCCTTCGCCAGATTCTTCGCCTGCTCGGGGGTGCCAATATCACCGATGGTGCATGTTCCCACGCCTGTGTAGCTCCTGATCTCCGCAACACCCACCGCCGCCACCAGCAGCAACAGGACAACAAGCAGCGGCATCAGTCTGGAAAATTTTCTTTTGCCCATAAATCACTCATCCTCCTCAGGTAAGATCCCCATTCCTTTCCAAAATGATATTGAATGCCTTTGGGGCACGTTCGTAGATGTTGCAACCTGCTCCAGAGCGGCGGTATCACGCTTTCTTCCGCTTGGCTATCTCCTGCTCCACCAGGGCGGGAATCTCGTCCGTGTCTATCTCAGCCTTCACCACGGCTTTCACCAGCAGGGTGTCCAGCTCGGAGGAAATATTGTACTTCACATCCTGCACCTTGATGATACCTGCGGCTATGAGCTCTATTTCATCCTTGGTGAGCTTGGACTTCTGCACTTCCGTGGTGCTGGCTACCTTCACGCTGGCCTGCTCCACCACCGCCACCTCTGCCATGAGCTTGGCCTTGTCCTTGGCTTCGCTGAGGGAGATGTTTTCCTCCTCCATGTAGTATTCACCCACCCCTTCGTAGGTGAGAATCTCTGCCTGGGCCTGCGGTGACTGGCAGAGCAGGAGGCACAGGGCGGCAGCAAGAAGATATAGTTTTTTCATCACACTCAGCCTCCCAGTTTGCTCCTTATCCTGCTGTACAGGTCGCTGGCGGCACCGTCACCGGGGTTCAGTTCTTTCGCCCGCTGGGCATCCGGCAGGGCTTCCATGAACTGGCCCAGGTTGCAGTAGGCCAGGGCCCGGTTGTAGTAGGCTTCGGCAAAATTGCCGTTCAGCCTGATGGCCTGTCCGTATTCATTCACAGCCTCACGGTAACTTTTCAGCATCATATAGGCGCTGCCCAGATTGTTGTGGATGTCGGCACTGCCGGGCATGATGCGGGCTGCCTGCTGCAAGTCCCCCAGGGCGCGGTCCGCCTGTCCAGCCGCCACGTAGGCCCGGCCGCGGTTGTTGAGAGCCGGGGCAAAGCGGGAGTCGATGGAGAGGGCCTGGGTGCAGTCCTGTATGGCCTGGGCGGCCTGCCCCTGCTCCAGACGCACCATGCCCCTGTTGCTGTAAGCCTGCAGGAAATTGGGCTTCAGGGCTGCCGCCTGATTGAAATCATTGACGGCTTCGCTGTACTGCCGCAGGTGGTAATAGGCCAGCCCCCGGTTGTTGTAAGCCTCCGGCAGCCGGGGATTCAGCCCCAGGGCGCGGGTGTAGGCGGAAAGGGCCTGGGTGTAATCTCCCCGGGTGAAGAGGCCGTTGGCCTTCTCCAGTTCCTCTGCCGCGCCGAAGCGCTGGGTGTTGGCGGCTGCTTCCGCCTTGATCTCTGCCCGCTGGGCTTCTCCTGCCCCCTCGTACCTGCGCTTCAATTCCTCCATCTGCTTTTTCAGTTCGTCATACTCCCGCTGGAGCTCACTATTCCGCCGGGCATCCTCTGACAGGACGCTTTTGTCGGTGCTGACCGCCCTCTGCATATCCACGCCGCTGTCATCCACCAGGGCGGTGATGGTGACGGTGAATTGCAGCAGGCTGTCCTCCAGCACTGCCACCTTGGACTTTTCCCCTTGGATTTTCAGCAGCTGGGCGGCGATGGTGCGCACCTCGTCTTCCTCCAGCACCATGTTGACGGTCTTGGAGTAGGACTCCACGTAGACCCCCGCCTTCTCGGCGGCTGCCCGCTTGGCATCCTCCCTGGCCCGGCCGGTGGCAGCCTCGGTGGTCTCACCCAGCCGTGAATCCATCACGTAGACCCCGGAGGCCTCGATGGTCTGGATAGCCGCTTCTGCCGGAGAGGGCAGGGCCCAGGCTGAGGCCAGGCCCAGAGCCACGGCTGCTGCCAGTTTTGTCAGTTTTTTCATGGCCTTTACCTCACTATCACCACTGAGCAATTGGCAAGGAATTTCGAAGTCTGATTAGCTGCCAGAATCCTGTCTGCATCTGCCTGGCTCACCACGGGATCAACGCCGCCGGACACGCTGACAGCCTTGATGATGAGGGGTGAGTCACCGGCTCTGGACACGCCGCTATTGATATCCTCGGAGTAGTCCACCATGCCCCAGCTAATGGCCGTCTGGCGGGGCACGTTCTCATAGGCGTAAATCCGCTCGCCCCCCTGGGAAAGGATGGCGGGAGAGATAGCCGTGGTCAGCCCCCTGCCCCGGCAGTCCAGGATAAGGCCCGTGTAGCTCTTGCCCTGGTCAAAGCTGCCGCTTTCCATGCTGGTCATCTTGGGCTGGGGGAAGTCCTCATGGACCACATCCGTTGGCAGCAGCACTCCTGCCAGGGAGTTGGCCCCCCCGTACACCCCCAGGCTGGCAATGGCGTGGAAGACGCCGGCGTTATCCCGGTACACCTTGCTGATCCTGGCTCCCTTGAGGATGGTGTCCACAGAAATATTGATAGTGTCGCTGGCCCGGCGGGACTTTATCACTGTGGTGTTGGAAGTGACATGGAGCTCATCCACTTCCTCAGCCAGCTGACGGTAGGCCTCTGCCACCGCCACCCTGCGCATGTCGTTGAGGGATTCACCCGGCTCCGGGTAGACCTCCACCTCCACCTGCACGAATCCGTCATTGCCAATCTCCGCCGCCGAAGCCGTGCCAAAAGTGAAAGCCATCAGGGCTGCCATGATTACGCCAAGACTCTTTTTCATCTCAAGTCCTCCTCATCATTTCCTTTTCCTCATCACAAAAAATCAGCTGTCTTTATTGGGGCATAGGCGGCTGGAAGTCTGTAGTCCATACCGCCTCTCCATCTACAATATGGAAGTCGTCTATAGTGCCCACCGTTGCTCCATCGGAAGTGTAGTTGCTCTTGCCTACATACTTCTTCTGTTTTGCCAATACTTTCCGCGTACATCTTTATCCCCCTTTCGGAATACATATATGGTTCGACCGACAAAAGTACTAAGCGGCAAAAGCATAAGTGGTCGCGAGTGAATAATTTTTGCCGCACACACAAAAATCTCCAAAAATTTCTT
>CAJOIN010000139.1 GCA_905234515.1 uncultured Selenomonas sp. | reverse complement strand
CTTCTTTGCCAATGCCTTGCCAAACCACAGCCAGCCTATCTCCTTCTTCTGCCCTATCCACAGGAGCATCGCAGTAAAAATCCAGCTGCCGGCATTGAGCATAAACATACACATTTCTTCATTCATTTAAACATCTATCCCCTTCCAAATATATTACTTCATGAGGATAGCACAGCACGATTAAAAAACCATTAGCGCCAAAAAATAACAGGCAGAGGAGCGTTTACTCCTCTGCCTGTACCTTATTCTGCTCGAAGGTCAGATCATACAGGGTCACCATATCCTTCACCTGGCGGTAGGCATCTCCGGTGAATTCTGCGGTGATGCTCTTGCCGCCTTCCTGGTAGTAGGTCATGGTGCCGTAGCCTGCCGCTGCCACGGCGCGGAGGGCTTCCAGCCAGGCTGAGTCGGCTATCCCGGTGTAGCGCTCAGAGAGCCACTCCGCATCAGGGGCCAGAGCCTTCTGGCGCTTGTCAGGGTTCAGAGGTAAGTCATAGTGCTTTCCCCCGGCCTTGATGAGGAAGTGGTCCCCGAAAATCCAGGCCGTCCCTTGGCCGTCGTTGATATTGTAGTAGTAATAAAGCTCATACTGCAGGCGGGTCCTGCTTCCCTCCACCATGCTGGGGTGCAGGTAAAGACCAGAGGCGGGACGCTCCGGCTTGTAATAGCTGTAGATGGTCACTGAGCCGTTCTTATGCCTCTCCATGGAAGCGGTAAGAATAGCCATTTCCCTTTCCCGCTTGGCCTGGTCCTCCTGGGACTTCTTCCTGGCCTCGGCTTTTGCCTGGGCTTGGGCTTGTGCTTCTGCAGCCTGGGCTTCCTTGGCGGCCTTATCCTCGGGAGTTTCCTCCTTGGGCTCCTCCTTTAGTTCCTTGGCAGGAGAAGTCTTCTGGGCCTCAATGACGTCAGGAGGAGGCCCTGGGGGCGCCGACATGACATAGTAATAGTAGGCACCGCCTCCAATAATGCAAACCAAAAGATAAGTCAGCAAAGCTGTCACCAAGATCTTGGTATTGCTCATGTCCCCGCCTCCTTTGCCAGGCCCGGATTCCTGCCAGCCTCAGTCCATCATCTTCAATGGAGCTCTGAGGTGCAGTGGGGGCAGCGGGTAGCCTCTTCGGGAATCTCAGTCTTGCAGAAGGGGCAGAGACGAGGTGAAGGAGCTTCCTCCTTGGCGGGCATAAGCTTGTTCACCTGACGAATCAGCATGAAGATGGCAAAGGCCACGATGAGGAAGTCCACCACAGAGTTCAGGAAAGCGCCGTAGGCGATAATGGGCAGACCTGCCTCCTTGGCCTCGGCCACGGTGTTGACAGGGGTGGAAGAAAGATTGATAAAGAGGTTGGAGAAGTCAACTTTTCCTAAAATAAGTCCCAGAGGCGGCATAAGAATGTCGTTCACAAAGGAAGTGACAATCTTGCCGAAGGCGGCGCCGATGATGATACCAATGGCCATATCCAGCACATTGCCGCGCATGATGAATTTCTTGAATTCCTCAATCATAGATAACTACCTCCCATAGATAAAAAAATGAAAAAATCCCTAAACGCTTACATTGTAGCAAAATTCTCTGTCTTTTTCCACTTTTAGCCCCTCAGCCGTTGCCGTCAGGCCTCCACAGAGCATAAAGAGCGCCATTTTCAGGCGCTCACATGCTCCTTGCCCTTCGCCTCTGCTTCTACTTCCAGTTCCTCCCGGTCGTAGTAGACAGCTTTTTGGCGACGCGTCAGCCCCAGGGAATGATAAAAGGACGCCTCCACTTTACCGTCCTTCACAACTTTGTAGGCTATCAGCAGCTCCACAAAGGTGCTTTCCTGCATTCCGTCCACAAAGGGGATTTCCACAAACTCTCCATCGCTGGCCAGCCCCAGGATAAGCCTCAGCTTGTCCTTGCGGCGGGCCAGATAGTTATGGACGCTTACAGAGACCGTCCGGAAGCGCTTCTCGCTTTCCCCGCCCTGCTGGCTGAAGGAAATGTCCAGGGCCCGCTTCACCCCTTCGGCCTTCTTATGCTTTGGTGCCGGCTTCACTGCCTTGGGCCTTTTAGCAGGCTTCCTGGGGCTAGGCACCAGCTCATGGCTCTCCATGACCTCAGCCCCCGGCAGGGCTGGCAGTTCCTCTTTTTTCCAGAGCCTCTGGGGGAACTTGATGATATTCCTGGCCCCGGTCAGGAGCTTATACTTGATGTTCTCCTTAGGGGCTTCCAGCTGGCGTCCCACCAGCTTGTCCAGCTCTATGACCTCCACAGAGGCAGCCTCCCCCGCCTCAGTACGCTTGATGGCCTGCTTCAGCCCCTCGGTGCCGCTGTTGCCTGCGGCGTAAATGATGAGCTTCTTCTGCCGCTCTGCAGCCAGATAGGCCAGGGGCGCAAAATCCCTGTCATTGGACAGGATAGCCACCTTCTTCACCGACCGCCTGAGGCAAAGCTCCCGGCTCCCCAGCATCACCAGCCAGGTATCCGCCGAGTCCTTCCCCAGCATGCTGTTCACCAGATGGAACTTAGGCCCCTCCAGCAGCAGATAATCCTTGGCCACCGTGGCCCGATTGCCCACGCAGTAGCACTCCCTCACCTTGAAATTCTGGCAAAGCCAGACGTACAGCGGCACGCCCCACTTAGCCGAGGCGTTTTCCGCATCGATAAATATCACTAAGTCACCGCTCAAAGACATAACCCGCTCCGTTTCTTTCAATTCTCCTTGATAATATATATTTATTATTCGTCAGACAAACCGTATCTCCTGCCTTTTTCTCCCCACCACGCACAAAAACACGTCCTATTTTTGTCCTGTCCCAGTTTTGCTTTTTCTTCCCCTCCATCATCAATAGACAATACGGCCTACTGTCCCCCCAAAGAACACACTTTTAATTGTCAGCAAATTAGAAATAATGTATAATTATCCTTGCGTAGAGTTTTGCGAGTTTCTTATGCTGTTCCTCTGAGGTGATAATATGATAAACGAAAAGAGAGTGCTGGAAGAATTCCTGGAACTGGTGCAGATCCGCTGCTCCACCCGAGACGAGCGGGAGGTGGCAGACCTGCTGACCAAAAAGCTCACTGATTTGGGAGGCACCGTCAGGGAGGACAAGGCCGGGGAGAAACTAGGAGGCAATACGGGCAACCTGGTGGCTGATTTCCCCGGCACCATTGAGGCCCCCACCATTATGCTCACCGCCCACATGGACTGTGTGGAGCCCTGCGAAGGAGTCAAGCCCATCGTAAAGGACGGCATCATCCGCTCCGACGGCACCACCATCCTGGGAGGCGATGACAAGGCCGGTGTCACCGCCATCCTGGAGACCCTGCGGCAGCTGCAGGAAAGGAATATCCCCCACGGGCCCCTGCAGGTGGTCTTCACCGTGGCAGAGGAAAACGGGGTCCACGGCTCCCAGAACCTGGACCAGAGCCTCCTGCATGCCGATTTCGGCTTCACCCTGGACACCCACAACCATCCCGGCCACATCACCTTTATGGCGCCGGGAAAGAACCAGATAAAGATTCATATCGAGGGCAAGGCCAGCCACGCAGGGGTATGCCCCGAGGCTGGCATCAACGCCATCTGCGCTGCCGGCCAGCTCATCGCCGGCGCTCCCCAGGGACGCATTGACGAGGAGACCACCTGCAACCTGGGCAAGATCGTCGGGGGCTCTGCCACCAATGTGGTGGCGGAAAGCTGCGATATCTTCTACGAAAGCCGCAGCCGCGACAAGGCCAAGCTGGACAAGCTCACCCAGGAAATCTGCGACCACTTCACCAATGGCGCCAAGGAGACAGGCTGCCAGATAACCGCCGAAGTCAGCCCTGACTACGGCCCATACCTGCTGGCCAAGGACTCCCCGGTCATAGCCACTGCCGCCAGGGCTGCTGAGAAAATAGGCCTGCCCGTTTCCCTGGAGGAGGCAGGCGGAGGCTCTGACGCCAACCACTTCAACACCTACGACATACCCACTGCGGTACTGGCCGTTGGCATGGAAAAGGCCCACACCAAGGAGGAGTACATAGAGGAAAAGGACCTCTACGACGCCGCCAGATGGGCACTAGCTATCGTGCAGGAAGCTGCCAAGAACTGAACAACCTCTCAGACACGCAAAAACCGCCGGGAAGATACCACTCTCTGCCCGGCGTCTTTATGTATTTTTATGTCAGATGGCCCGTGCCTTCCTGAGCTGCCTCCTGCGAATGTGGATGCTCTTGACCCGGCCCCAGAAGTCCTTGAAGTTTACATCTCGTTTCATTCTCCATCCCTCCTCAGGGATGGGATTCATGTTCTCCATCTCACGGATATCGTTGGCTGATAGCCAACCGTTCTGCCTACCCACCGCATAGCCAGCCATGCGGCTCTGGTAGTCACCACGCATCAGCCCATCCACATTGAACTTGATGAAGTATCGCTTCTGCTCGGCAGGATTGAGCAGGGCTTTCTGTAAGGATTGCTCCCACCGTACCACCCACGGATTCAGCGTGTACTTTACATATTCAAGGGACTGCTGCTCGATGTTGTTGAAACTGGACTTTTCGAGGTCGCCAATCATATGTGGCGGCACACGGTAGAGCCGTGCTATCTCGTCTATCTGGAACTTCCGAGTTTCAAGGAACTGCGCCTCCTCCGGCGGTATGGAAATCTGCTGATAATCCACACCTTCCTCCAAGACCACGACCTTGCCCGTATTGGCTGT
>CAJOIN010000138.1 GCA_905234515.1 uncultured Selenomonas sp. | reverse complement strand
CTCAACACCTTCTTCACCATGGCCCACGAAATGAACCTCATCGACCACATGCCACAGTTGCAGTTTGCAGAAGTGGATTTCTGATATATTTTCAGCCATTCACATAAGAAGAGCCCTGATATGCTCCCTCTGTGAGAGACAGTGAAAAATAAAACTGTCATCATAGGGGGAGCATATCACTGCCTTAAACCATAAGGGAGGAAACTATGGGTATTAACTATCATGAAATCATTGGCTGGTACCTTGTTATTGTCAACGTGTTGGCTATTCTGTTCTTTGGCTGGGATAAGCTTTGCGCCAAGAAAGACAGGTGGAGGGTGCCTGAGCTGCGGCTAATGCTGTTGGCTCTGATCGGTGGCAGCGTAGGAGCACTGCTGGCCATGAAGATGTTTCGGCACAAGACTATGCATTTCAAGTTCAAGTATGGCATACCGCTGATATTGCTGCTACAGATTGCCGGTGTGATTTATCTCCACTGGCCCAAATGAGCAGGAGCGGCACATCAATGACATAAGATGATATGTGGCGGTTTGAGACAAGCATCATGGCAAGGCTTCTATAGATACACTTATCATCAGATTATTTATAGTCTGCCCTCAGATGGTGTATAATTAGGGGGCATAGTCTTATGTCAAAACACACTTTAGAGAAAGTTGGTATATACATGCTGGAAAAAGATATTCCTTCCGTGCTCGCCAAAGAGCTTTCCGTCACGCCGAAACAGATTGAGGATACTGTGGCCCTGCTGGACGAGGGCAATACGGTGCCCTTTATCGCCCGCTACCGCAAGGAGGCCACCGGGGGGCTGACGGACGAGCAGCTCCGCGTGCTTTCCGAGCGGCTAAGCTACCTGCGGAACTTCGTCAAGCGGCAGGAAGAAATCCTCACGAAAATCCAGGAGCTGGGCAAGCTGACCCCGGAGCTGCAGAAAGCCATTGAAAAGGCTGTGAAGCTTCAGGAGCTGGAGGACCTTTATCTGCCTTACAAGCAGAAGAAGCGCACCCGGGCCATGATGGCCAAGGAGCGCGGGCTGGAGCCTTTGGCGGAAATGCTCCTTGCCCAGGCTGCCGCCCAGGGCACCGCCCTGGAAGCTGCCGCTGCCTTTGTGAACGAGGAAAAAGAAGTGCCCACCGCGGAAGATGCCCTGGCCGGGGCAAAGGATATTGTGGCGGAGCAGGTGGCAGAGGACGCCGCCCTCCGCCAGGAACTGCGCAACCATCTTTGGAACACCGCCCTGCTTGCCACGGAGCCAAATCCCAAGGCTGACCCTGCCGAGGCCAAGACCTTCCAGATGTATGCCGAGTTCTCCGAGCCGGTGCGCACCCTGCCCTCCCATCGGGTGCTGGCCATCAACCGGGGAGAAAAGAAAGACTGCCTGAAGGTCAGCCTCATTACTGACCATGAAGCCAATGTGCGCCGCCTGGAAAAGAAATTGGCCAGCAGGAGCCGCCGCTCCCCCTTTGACGAGGCCCTCCACGAAGCCATCGAGGACGGCTACAAGCGGCTGCTGCTCCCTTCTCTCGAAAGGGACATCAGGAGCACCCTCACGGAGCAGGCAGAGGAGCAGGCTATCAAGCTCTTTGGCGTCAACCTCAAACAGCTTCTCTTGCAGGCTCCGCTTGCCGGCCACACGGTGCTGGGCCTGGACCCGGGCTTCCGCAACGGCTGCAAGTGCGCCGTGGTTGATAGGACCGGCCGCATCCTGGACCACGGCATCATCCAGGTGACCCAGAGCGAAGGAGCCAAGGCCAAAGCCGCCCAGACCGTACTTAGCTGGATAAAGAAATACGGCGTGGACCTTATCTCCATCGGCAACGGCACCGCCTCCTACGAAACGGAGCAGTTTGCCGCCAAGCTCATTGCCGATAACAAGCTTGCCAACGTCAACTACCTCATTACCAATGAAGCCGGGGCCTCCGTCTACTCCGCCTCCAAGCTGGCCGCCCAGGAGCTGCCTGAGTACGGGGTGGAGGTGCGCGGCGCCGCCTCCATTGCCCGCCGTGTCCAGGACCCCCTGGCGGAGCTGGTGAAGATTGACCCCCAGGCCATCGGCGTGGGCCAGTACCAGCATGACGTGAACCAAAAACAGCTCCAGGTCACCCTGGATGCCACCGTGGAAGATGCCGTGAACCATGTAGGAGTGGACCTCAATACCGCCTCCCCGGCGCTCCTCTCCCACATTGCCGGCATCAGCGCCGCTGTGGCTAAGAATATCGTCGCCTACCGCAACGAAAACGGCAGCTTCAAGACCCGCAGGGAACTCCTGAAAGTCCCCCGGCTGGGCCCTGCCGCCTTTACCCAGTGCGCAGGCTTCCTGCGCCTTGCCCCAAAGACCGCCAAGAATCCTTTGGACAGCACCAGCGTCCACCCCGAGTCCTATGAGCTGGCAGAAAAACTGCTGGCCGAGCTGGACTTTTCCCTGGAGGATTTGCTGGATAAGGAAAAGCTGGGCTTCCTCTCCGCCAAGGTCAAGCTGGCTGACGTAAAGAAACTGGCCGCCAAGCTCTCAGCCGGCGAGCCCACCGTCAAGGATATTCTCACGGCCCTTACCCGTCCCGGCCGTGACCCCCGTGAGGACCTGCCCGCCCCCCTTACCCGTCAGGCCATTGTGAAGCTGTCCGACCTGAAGGTAGGCACCATCATGCGGGGCACCGTGCGAAATATTACGGACTTCGGCGCCTTTGTGGACATCGGTCTCCATGAAGCAGGGCTCATCCATATCTCCGAGCTTTCCCGCCGCAGGGTAAAGCACCCCCTGGAAGTGCTCTCCGTAGGTGACACCATCGACACGGTAATCATCAAGGTAGATGAGGAGCGGGGCCGCATAGGCCTGTCCCTGAAGCAGGTGGAGGACTACAGGAAAAAAGCCTCCCAAGGAGCCAAGTAATGGAAAAGAAGGACACAGACAAAATAGAACTGACAGGGCAGGAGGCAGAAAAACTCCTGCAGGAAACCCTGGCAAAAATCCTGCCCCCTGATGATGCTCCTGCCATGGCAGCCATGCAAGAGCTGGACAAGGCCCTGGAAGGTGAGCTGTCCGCCCTGGGGCGCCTGCCCCAGCTGCTGGCAGAGTACCTCACCGCCCGGGAAACGGCCCAGGCTGAGGAACTGAAGGCCGCCGCCTTTATCTTCTGCGCCGACCACGGGGTGGCCCGGCAGGGCGTCAGCGCCTATCCCCCGGAAACCACCTGCCAGATGGCCCAGAACTACCTGCTGCCCAAGGGCGGCGCTGCCAACGCCTTTTCCGACTACGCCGGAGCAAAACTCTACGTGGTGGATATGGGCATGAACCTGCCGCCGGAGCCCATGCTCCCCGGCATTATAGACTGCCGCCTGGGCAGCGGCACGGGTAACATCACGGAAGGCCCCGCCATGACCAGGGAGCAGGCCCTGCTTTCCCTGGCCTATGGCATCAAACTGGCCCAACGGGCCCATGCCAAAGGCAAAAATGTCCTGCTCCCCGGGGAAATGGGCATCAGCAACACCACCGCCCAGGCCTGCCTGGGGGCAGTGTTCTGCGGCCTTTCCCCGGAGGAAGCCACCGGCCGGGGCTCCGCTATTTCCGAAAACCGCCTGCAGAAAAAGCTGGCCACCGTCAGGAAAGCCCTTATGACCAACGGCTTCCTGGCGGAGAGCGAAACCAAAGCCTCTGCCAAGGGCATGGACGCCCTGACTATCCTGGCCCGGATAGGAGGTTTTGAATTCGGCGCCATGGCAGGCCTGATGCTGGGAGGAGCCTCCCTAAAGATGGTCACCATTCTTGACGGGGCAAATACCGCCGCCGCCGCCCTTCTTGCCCAGGGCCTTTGCAAAAATGTCACGGCCTACCTGCTGGCCAGCCACCAAAACGGGGAAAAGACCCACGGCCCGGCCCTGAAGAAGCTGCATCTCACCCCCTGCCTCACCTTGGGGCTGAACCTGTCAGAGGCCTGCGGTTCCTCCATTCTCCTGCGCTTTCTTGGCACCGGCCTGCTGACCCTGAAGCGGGCTCAGGAACGCCTGGAAGCCGCCGCGCCTCCCACAGGGGAAGCTGCCCCGGAGGACCCTCTGGCAGATGAGGATTATGACGGAGGCAGCGACGAGGAAACAGGGCTCCCCATTGACGAAACCGCCCTGGGGGCCGGCGGCCTGCACATATCCTTTATGGACGAAGACGCCCCGGAGGTGACGGACAAAACCTTCGACTTCTATCTGAAAACCATGCCCTCCCTGGACAAGGAAACCTTTGAAGCGGCCCGGGAAAGGCTTGACCACCTTGCCAAGCCCAAGAACAGCCTGGGCAGCCTGGAGGACCTGGCGGCAGAATTTGCGGGAGCCGTAAGGGAGCCCCTGCCTCCCTATGACCCGCCATCCTCGGTACTGCTCCTCTCCCCCGCCCCCCTATCCGACGCTCAGTCCCTGCTTTCAGAAACCTTTGCCTCCAGCTTCGAGTCAGACTTGATGGTGGCAAGGCTCAGGCAGGGCCTGCCCCTCACCGCCTATTTCAATTTTGGCCGGGAGAAGGCAGAGGAAATCTCCTTCGACCTGCCCCTGCTGGTGCTCACCATCAGCGAGTTGGAGGGAGTCCCCCTGGGCACTGCCGCCCGGGAATTTGAGGAAACCCTGTTAAGCAAGGGCAAGCTGGCCTACGCCGCCGACGAATTTCTCCGCCATGTGCCCCCCGCCTACCACAGCCTTATCGCCGCCCTGATGGGAG
>CAJOIN010000137.1:4737-7247 GCA_905234515.1 uncultured Selenomonas sp. | reverse complement strand
CCCATAGTCCTGCTTACGGGCCAAAGTCTTGTCCTCCACATGGACCTTCATGGGCACCACCGTGGGGAACTCCCCAAGGATGCCGGCCACGCCGGTCTCCCTGTCCTGGTTCACCCTGCCGATAATAGAGCCGATATTGGCTATCTTCATGCCTGCCGAGGGCCCGCTGATGGTGCCCACCACAGAAGCATCAGTCATGAAGTAGTTCACATTGCCCTTGTGCAGGAAGGAATGGCCAAAGGCCAGCACCTTCTTGCCATCCACCGCCGTCACTGTGCCGGTGGCGCCTACGGAGAAATCGCCGTAGACCACAGCCACCCCCACAGGGCTGCCGGGATAAAGCTCGGCATTATAGCGGGTGCCCAAAAGCCCCGTGCCGGCCTCCAGGCCCATGGAGCGGAAATTATACTCTCCCCTGGGGTCTATCCCCTTCCTCAGGAACTCCGCTCCTGCCCGGTCAAAGCCGGAGAAAAAGATAACTGCCTTGTTTTCCTTCTCAGCCTGAGCCTCTGCAGGCTGGCTCTCCTGCTTGGCCTCGGACTTATCCTCAGAAACCTGCTCTGCCACCTTGTCAGCAGACACAGTCGGTTCCTCATTCGCCGCAGTTTCCTCCTTAGCTACAGCGTCAGCCTTAACCTCATCATCGGTCTTAGCCTCATCCTCAGCTTTGGCAGTCTCCTCAGCTGCGTCCTTATCCTCCGCCTTCTTGGCCTCTTCCTCTGCCTTTTTCGCCTTGTCTTCCTGATACTTCTTCAAATCAAAGGAAGCCAGCCTGCCCTTGTTCTTGTTGTCCGGCAGGCTCCAAATAGGCAGCATGTCCTCAATGGGGGTGATAAAGAAAGTATAGGGCGCCATGTCCTTGATACCTGCTGCCAAAGCCCCTATCAGGCGGCCGTCCACATAGACAGGGCTGCCGCTCATGCCCTGCAGCACCCCGCCGGTCTGGTCAATGAGCGCCCCGGAAGCCCGGGCCATGATGGAGCGGGCGCTTCCCTTGCCGCCGTCCATCTTTCCCACAATATCCACCTGGAAAGGCTGGATTTCCCCGGAGCCGTCCACCACCGTGTAGGCCGTGGCGGACTCACCGCCCCAGATTTCCCCATAGGGCATAATGGGGTCCATGGCCGAGGCAGAAAGCCCCGGCAGGGAAACAAAGGCCGCTGCCAGCAAAGCTGCCAGGGACTTTTTCAGCTTCATGTATTTCTTCAAGGATTTATACATATAAACCTCACTTATGACAGAAATATTCATAGGTACGGGTCAGACCTTCCTTCAGGCTGACCTTGGGCTCCCAGCCCAAGCCCTCTCTTGACTTCTCGTTGCAAAGGCTGGAGCGGCGGATATCCCCTGCTCTCACAGGCGCAAACTCCGTCACAATCTCCCTGCCCGCCACCTCACCCAGCAGGGCCGCCAATTCCTTCAGGCTGGTTTCCGTCTGGGTGGAGATATTATACTCTGTATTCACATGCTCCGTCTTCAGGGCCGCCAAAATCCCGGCCGCCACATCCCCGGCATAGATAAAGTCACGGGTCTGCTCCCCATCCCCAAAGATGGTAATGCCCTTGCCCTTGGCTATGCGCTTGGCAAAGATGCTGATGACGCCGCCTTCCCCTGCGTCGCCCTGGCGCTCGCCGTACACATTGGCAAAGCGCAGGGACACATAGGACAAGCCGTAGTTTCTCTGGTAAAGGGAAAGATAATGCTCTGCCGCCATCTTGGTAAAGCCATAGAAAGACAGGGGCAGCAAAGGAGTATCCTCCCTCAGGGGCAGGCGACTTTGGGCCACATCCCCGTAGACCGCCGCCGTAGAGGCCAGAACCACTCTCTTAACACCACTCTTGCGGGCAGCCTCCAAAATATTTACCGTACCCATAAGATTTTCGTCGGCATCAAAGTAAGGATCCCTCAAGGAAGCATCCACCATGGTCTGGGCCGCTAAATGAACAATGGCATCAAAATGGCTTTGCTCAATCTCCTTGCGGGCCCTCTCCTCACGAATATCCATAGTCCATCTGTGCACATCCACCTGCTCCAGATGTTCCCAGGAACCAGTAGAAACATTGTCCAGTACTGTAACCTCGTGCTTATCGGAAAGTAATGTTCTTACTACATGTGACCCTATAAAACCGGCACCGCCGGTAACCAATATCCTCATGCGAACCGCCTCCGCTCCAGCTTGCGCTCATACAATAATATAAGTATAAATACTATCTTATTGTAGTATATCCCTCCCTGAATGTCCAATAACCTGATATTTTCTTTCCATATATGGCCGTCTGACCCTTTTACCTATAGAAAAACATGCTAAAGGGCTGTATAATGTAACTATTGGTTTCAGATATTTTACATAAAACAGGAAACTTAACACATTGACACCCAAAGTCAACTTATGCTAAAATTTTCTAAAACCCAGTAAAATACTATGCAATTAGGAGTAGAAACATGATAAAGCTTTCTCACATTGAGAAAACATACGACAGTCCCTCGGGGCCGGTGGCAGCCCTGAAGGG
>CAJOIN010000137.1:0-4716 GCA_905234515.1 uncultured Selenomonas sp. | reverse complement strand
TACGGCATCATCGGCCTGTCCGGGGCGGGAAAGTCCACCCTGGTACGCTGCATCAACCTTTTGGAGCGCCCCACGGCAGGGCAGGTCATTGTAGACGGGAAGGATATGCTTTCCCTGTCTGCGGCAGAGCTGCGTGAAGCCCGGAAGGATATCGGCATGATTTTCCAGCATTTCAACCTGCTGTCCTCAGCCACAGTGTACGACAACATCGCCTTCCCCCTGCGTCTTTCCGGCACTGCCGAGGGTAAGATCAAGGAGAAGGTGACGCCTCTCCTGAAGCTGGTGGGCCTTGAGGATAAGGCCGACAAGTATCCCTCCCAGCTGTCCGGCGGGCAGAAGCAGAGGGTTGGCATTGCCAGGGCCCTGGCCTCTGACCCCAAGATCCTGCTCTGCGACGAGGCCACCAGCGCCCTGGACCCCCAGACCACCCGCTCCATCCTGGAGCTCATCAAGGATATCAACGCGAAACTCCATCTCACCGTGGTGGTCATCACCCACGAAATGCAGGTCATCAAGGACCTCTGCGACAAGGTGGCTGTTATCGATAACGGCGTCATTGCCGAGGTGGGCACCGTGCTGGAGGTCTTTACGGAGCCAAAAGCCCCCATTACCAAGGACTTTATCTCCGTGCTGCTGTCCAACGAACTGCCCGTGGCCTTCCGTGGCGGCGCCATCCAGCAGGAATACAGCGAGGATTCCTACCTGCTGCTGCGGCTCACCTTTATCGGCGAGCGGGCCGACGACCCGGTGCTGGCAGGCATGATACGCAAGTTCCCCGAGGTGGAATGCACCATGCTCTTTGGTGACCTGGACCAGATTTCCGGCCAGCCCTTCGGACGCATGATCATCGGCCTCACAGGCCAGAAAGAACGCATCCAGGCAGTGATGGATTACCTGTCCGCCAAGGACCTGAAGGAGGAGGTGATTGGTTATGTCAGAAGACATGATCATGCTGCTCATTAAGGCCCTGGGAGAAACGGTCTACATGGTGGCTGTCTCCATGATTATCGCCACCCTGCTGGGCGTTCCCCTTGGCGTGCTGCTCCACACCACGGAAAAAGGCGGCATCCTGTCCGCCCCGGGGCTTAACAAAGCAGTGGGCTCGGTGGTGAACGCCGTGCGCTCCATCCCCTTCATCATCTTGATGGTAGCCATCATACCTTTTACTCGTCTTATCGTGGGCTCTGCCATCGGCACCACAGCGGCCATGGTGCCTCTGGTGATTGCCAGCATCCCCTTTATCGGCAGGCAGGTGGAAACCAGCCTCAAGGAAGTGCCCTACGGCCTTATCGAGGCGGCCCAGGCCATGGGCGCCAGCCCCGTGCAAATCATCAGCAAGGTGCTGCTGCCGGAGGCCATGCCCTCCATCGTGGCCCAGCTTACCACCGTCATCATCGCCCTGGTGGGCGAATCAGCCATGGCTGGCGCCATCGGCGGCGGCGGCCTGGGCGACCTGGCCATCCGCTACGGCTACCAGCGCTTCCGCCCGGAAGTCATGCTGGCCACCGTCATCATCCTCATTGTGTTAGTCCAGTTAGTGCAGCTCCTGGGAGGTGCCCTGGCTAAGAAATTAGATAAGCGTTAAAAGAAATGGGAGGTATTCGTATGAAAAAAGTTTTAGGATTCATTGCTGCCCTGTCTGTGGCGGCCCTGGCCCTTGCGGGCTGCGGCGGGGATACCGCAGGCACCAGCTCCGGCGGCGCCAAGACCCTGAAGGTGGGCGCCACCGCTGTGCCCCATGCCGAAATCCTGGAGGCTGTGAAACCTGTCCTGGAAAAGGATGGCGTGAAGCTGGAAATCGTGGAATTCAACGACTACGTCCAGCCCAACCTGGCCCTCAACGACAAGGAGCTGGATGCCAACTTCTTCCAGCATAAACCCTATCTCGACAACTTCATGGAAGAACATAAGGACGTGAAGCTGGTCAGCGCCTTCGGCGTACACATCGAGCCCATGGGCGTCTACTCCAAGAAGGTCAAGGACCTGAAGGAGCTCAAGGATGGCGCTTCCGTCTCCATCCCCAACGATCCCACCAACGGCGGCCGTGCCCTGCTGCTCCTTGAGAAGTCAGGCCTCCTGAAGCTCAAGGCTGGCGTAGGCGAGAAAGCCACCGTCCAGGACATCGCCGAGAACCCCAAGAACCTGAAGTTCCAGGAAGTAGAAGCCGCCCAGGTGCCCCGCACCCTGGAGGACGTTGACGCCGCCGTCATCAACAGCAACTTCGCCATGCAGGTGGACCTGAACCCCACCAAGGACACCCTCTTCATTGAGGACAGCACCTCTCCCTACGTCAACATCGTAGCCGTCCGTGCCGGTGACGAGACCCGCCCGGAAATCCAGGCCCTTATCAAGGCCCTGAAATCCGATGACGTCAAGAAATTCATCGAAGACAAATACAAAGGCGCCGTAGTACCGGCTTTCTAAAAACCGCATAAAACTTCGTAGTAAAAAACAGGCAGGTTCGCCAAACCACAGCGAACCTGCCTTTTTAATTGCAAATATAAAGGCTACTCCTCGAACCCCAGGGCCCCAAGGACGGGGCCTGCGAGCTTAAGCCACGTGAAGTGGCGCAGGCTCGCGTTTTCTTTTGGTACTTTTCTTTGCGCCAAAGAAAAGTACAACCGAACCCTCACTTAAAAAACATAGCATAATATCCGTTAATGAAAATAACAAGCACCAACGCCGGCAGCACATAGTTCAGATACCAGCGCGTCCAGGCCGGGAACTTCATCCCATGCCCCGTATCAGCCTCCTTGAGGAAATTCTCCCATCCCCATCCATAACGGCTGACGCAGAACAAAAGATAAACCAAAGACCCCAGTGGCAGCACATTATTGCTGACCAAAAAGTCCTCCAGATCCAGGATGCAGCTCCCCGGCCCCAAAGGCTGCACATCAGACAGCACATTGAACCCTAAAGCACAGGGCAGGGACAACAGGAAAATCACCAGCATCCCCCAGCGGATAATGATTTTCCTGTCCTTCCGCAAAAGCTCCAGGAAGCAGCAAATGAGGTTCTCAAACACCGCAATGACCGTGGACAGGGCCGCAAAGCTCATGAACAGGAAGAACAAGGTCCCCCAGAGCCTGCCCAAGGGCATATTATTGAACACCTGAGGCAAAGTCACAAAGAGCAGATTAGGCCCGGAAGAAGGGCTCACCCCATAAGCGGCGCAGGCCGGGAAAATAATCAGCCCCGCCATCAAGGCCACCACGGTATCCAGCCCGATTACCCAGGCCGCCTCCCCGGTCAGCCGCTTGCTCTTGCCGATATAGCTGCCGAAGATAGCCAGGGCGCCAATGCCGATGGACAAAGTAAAGAAAGCCTGTCCCATGGCGGCAAAAATCACCTCAGAAAGCCCATGCTCCATCAGGCGGTTAAAATCCGGGTACAGATAGTAGCGCAGCCCTTCCTCGCCCCCGGGCAGCAGCAGGGAATTCACCGCCAGCACCACCATCAGCGCCAGCAGGAACATCATCATGCTCTTGGTAATGCGCTCCACCCCGGCTTTCACCCCCAGGTAGCACACACCGCCCCCCAGAAGCACCACCAGGGCCATCCAGGCCGTCTGCGTCAAAGGGTCCGCCAGCAGCGCCCCAAAGGCCCCGCCGATACCCTCAGCATCCAGCCCCGCCAAATCCCCGGAAGCCATTTTGTAGATATAGTAGAACATCCACCCTGCCACCGTGGTATAAAACATCATCAGCAAGAGATTCCCCGCAATGGCCCCGTACTTGTACCAGTGCCACTTCGTCCCCTTGGGCTCCAAAGCATCAAAGGAAAGCGCCGCCGAATGAAGGCTGGCCCGGCCCACGGCGAACTCCGCCACCATGATAGGCAGCCCCAGCAGGGCCAAAAACACCAAATAGATTAGTACAAAGGAAGCCCCCCCGTACATCCCCGTAATGAAGGGAAATCTCCAAACATTGCCCAGACCGATGGCACATCCTGCCGAAACCAGGATAAAGCCCAGCCGGGTGGAAAAACCTCTATCCAAAAGAAAAACTCCTCTCATCTCGATATTGCAACTAAGACAGTATAGCATACTCATGTAACTTTGTATATTTTTCCCTTGGCAAAATTTGAATAATTTCGTTTTATGAGGTATAATAAACCTTGTTTACATAAAAAGGAATTTAGGCATGTTTTATAACGCCATTGTTCAAATTTTGCCGTAGGCAAAATATTCCAACCTGCGTTTCAACGAGGCGAAGGAATCTTCGTCCTCGTTATATGTATTCACTTCAAGGGGGATTTAAAGACATGAAGGAAAAGAAAGTTTACGTATTTTTCAACTGTGACGGGGAAAAGAGCGAGAAGACCATGAACGTCTTCTACAACAACACCTTCTACAGCGATACCAAAAAGGCCCGCAAGGAACTGGCTGCCAAAGTGGAGGAAGAACTCCAAGCTGGTCGCATCCAGATTGCCGAGGAGAACCTGGCCAAGGTAAACGCCTCCATCATGGAAGGCAACCCCGAAAGCGCCAGCGACTTCATCACCTACGGCTCCATCGCCGCTTTCACGCTTGTATAAGTTTAAAGCTATCATTCATAATCAGTTAACAAAAGCCGGTGCGTTTGCACCGGCTTTTGTGCTATTCAAATGTCTTCCACCATATCAACGGCAGTCCAGATCTCCGTCACCTTGCCCAAAAGTTCCATCCGCAGCATGACATTTTTCTTTCGCTTGTCGAACTTCTGCACATATCCTTCC
>CAJOIN010000136.1 GCA_905234515.1 uncultured Selenomonas sp. | reverse complement strand
ATTATGAACGATATGAATATTGTATGTCTGGACCTGGAAGGAGTCCTGGTTCCTGAAATCTGGATCGCCTTTTCAGAAGCCAGCCATATCCCGGAATTAAGACGCACCACCAGAGATGAGCCTGATTATGACAAGCTGATGAAGTGGAGGATCGGTATCCTGAAGGAGCACGGTCTGGGACTGAAGCAGATCCAGGAAACCATCGCCACCATTGATCCCATGCCCGGTGCACGGGAATTCCTGGATGAATTAAGATCTCTCACCCAGGTGCTGATCTTAAGCGATACCTTTACACAGTTTGCAGGCCCCCTTATGAAAAAGCTGGGCATGCCCACCATTTTCTGCAATACCCTGGAGGCAGGGGAGGACGGAATGATCACCGGCTACCGGATGCGAATCCCCAACTCCAAGCTGACGACCGTTAAAGCCCTTCAGTCCATTGGTTTTGAGACCATTGCCTGTGGCGACAGCTTTAATGATCTGGGTATGATCGGAGCCGGAAAAGCCGGTTTCCTGTTCAGGACTACAGACCAGATCCGCAGGGACTATCCCCAGTATCCTGCCTATGAAGAGTATGCTGATCTGATGGCAGCCATCAAAGCACTTTCGGCGGTGCCTGAAGGGGCGAAGGTGATGCTTTATACGGACAGCCAGTATATGAAGAATGGTTTTACCCGACACTGGCTGGCAGGCTGGAAGAGAAATGGCTGGAAAACAGCCAAGGGCACGCCGGTACTGAACCAGGAGCTTTGGAGAGCTCTGGATGCGGCCTTCAGCGCCCGCCAGGTGGAGTTTCAATGGGTGAAGGGGCATGTGGGGGTAGCGGCCAATGAGCGCTGTGATGAATTGGCCAAAGCCGAAGCCATGAGCTATATGTGATGGGGATAAAATAGTCAATAAGACTTTACTATTTTATCCAAACTTGCTAAAATCGTAGGGTAAGAGTGTATGGGGAGGCATGGCATGCTGGTACGGTCGTTGGAAGCCATAGGCGCCTGGGTGATAAGGCGTTGCGCAGAGCTTGGCACTGTGGTGCTGCTGTACGTCAGCATCGTCAAGCAGCTAAGGGGCCGTTTGCGCTGGAGGGCTATTCTGGCCCAGATGTCTCATCTGGGGGTAGATTCGCTGACCATTGTGAGCCTGACCCTGCTCTTTACCGGGGTGGTCATTACCCTGCAGACTGCGTCCAAGTTTATTGAGTTTGGCGCCCAAAGCACCATAGGTGGTGTGGTGGCTATTGCCATAGGACGTGAATTGGGCCCTGTGCTGGTGGGGGTTGTCTGTGCCGGCCGGGTGGGGGCTGCCATTACGGCAGAGATTGCCACCATGAAGGTCACGGAGCAGATAGATGCCCTGCGCGTCATGGCGGTAAGCCCGGAAAGCTATCTTATTTTGCCCCGTATGCTGGCCTGTATGGTGGTAGTGCCAATCCTGACGGTCTTTGGCGATGTCATAGGCGTGGCAGGGGGCTGGGCAACAGCCGTGCACTACTCAGGCATCAGTTCTTACACCTTTATGAACGGCATCCATACTTTCACTGAGGTTTTTGACTTGACCGGAGGTATGGTGAAGGCTGTATTCTTCGGCAATGTGATTGCCGTGCTTGGCTGCTATTACGGACTGACCTGTCCTGAGGGAGCCGAGGGGGTAGGTAAGGCTACTACCCGTACAGTTGTCACTTCTATTATTGTCATTTTTATTCTGAATGCAGTTTTGACTTTCATTTTGTTTTAAGAGACAGAAGTTATTATGATAAAATTAGTTGATGTCTGCAAGTCTTTTGACAAGACAAAAGCACTAAGGAATATCAATCTTGAGATAAAAGAGGGGGAAACCCTGGCTATCATCGGTGGCTCCGGCTCTGGCAAGAGCACCTTGTTGAGGCTGCTCATCGGACTGATTCGGCCCACTTCCGGACAAATTCTGGTAAGGGGGAAGGACGTGGCCGGCTATAGCGAGGAAGAGTGGGATAAGCTCCGCCTACGCATGGGGATGGTATTCCAGTATTCAGCCTTGTTTGATTCCATGACGGTGGGAGACAATGTGGCTTTTGGCCTTAGGGAGCACACCCAGCTCGATGAGGAAGAGATTGGCCGTATAGTTCGCGAGAAACTGGCTCTGGTGGGGCTGAAGGGCGTGGAACAAATGATGCCCAGTGAGCTTTCCGGCGGTATGAAAAAGCGGGTGGGCCTTGCCAGGGCCATTGCCATTGAGCCTTCGGTAATCTTTTATGACGAGCCTAGTTCCGGGTTGGATCCCATTATGACGGCCCGCATAGACGAGCTGATTGTCAGCACCCAGAAAAAGCTGGGGGTGACTTCGGTGGTGGTGACCCATGACATGGCCAGTGCCTGCCGCATAGCAGACCGCATTGCCATGGTTTATGAAGGGGAGCTTATCGCCGTAGATACGGTGGAGCGCTTCAAGGCTATTGAGGATGAAAGGGTGCAGGCATTCTTCAGGACGCTCAGCACAGTGGAGAAAGGGGGAGCGGCATGAGTACAGAGGCAAAGGTCGGGGCCTTTACCTTGGCAGGTATAGCTCTTTTGGTGTCGGTGGTACTGCTGCTTTCCGGGCTTAGCCTTGGGGGACATAAGGGGTATACCCTTTATGCCGGCTTCAAGCAAGTGGTTGGCATAGAGCCTCAGTCCACAGTGCGCCTTTCCGGTGTGCCTGTAGGAAGTGTGAGAGGTGTAGCCAATGATGGCGGCGGGGTCACCGTGACCATGGATATCAAGGGTGATGTGAAGATCCCCCGGGGGTCCAGGGTCACCGTGGGTTCATCAGGTGTGATGGGAGAAAAATTTGTCAATATCATTCCTGCTGGGCCGGAAAATGGCTGGGTCACCGATGGCGATTATCTCATCGGGAGGCCGGTATGGACACCCTTATGGCCAGCATGGATAAGGTCATGGGGCAGGTGCAGGAACTCCTTACTTCTGTGAATGATGTCATGGGGAATAAGGACCTGCAGCGTTCCTTGGTGCAGACTGTGGTGAATATGCAGAATCTTACCTCCCGTCTTGACCGTACCATGGCAGTTTTGGAAAACCTGGTGGTGGAAAACCAGGGACAGGTGGTCCAGATGCTTACCCAGCTGAACGCAGCCACGGCCAGCATGGACCGCACTATGAGAAATGTGGAGGCCATGATGGCCAATCTGGCCACGGTGGGGGCTGACCCCCAGACGGCGGAGAATCTGCGGCAGACCCTGGCCAATGTAGCGGATGCTTCTGCACGGGTGGTGCGCATTACAGAAGGCTTGGAGAAAATCACTACTGATGAGAAGGTCCAGGATGACTTGAAGACCACCATCCACAATGCCCGTGAGCTTACGGACCGTGCCAAGGGCATGATGGGCAAGCTTTCCAGCATCGAGGTGAAGCCCCAGGTGGATTTGATGTACAGTGGCGGTGCCCATGATTGGAAGACGGATTTCAACGTGGATGTGGGCAAGAAAGATGGTGCTTACCTGCGGCTTGGCGTGGAGGATATAGGTGAGGATAATAACGTCAATGCCCAGGTGGGAAATAAGTTTGCCAAGGGACGTATGGGGCTGCGCGGCGGCGTGGTGAACGGCAAAGCCGGGTTAGGCTTGGATGTTTACGGCGGCAAGCGGTTTCAGTTTTCAGTAGAAGGCTATGACCCTGATGATATGCAGCTTCGCTTGGGGGTTGCGTATGACTTGACTGGCAAGGGCACCTCCCTGGTTGGCCAGTGGGATCATGTAAACGATAGCGATAGGCGCAGGGCTTATGTGGGGGTCAGGCAGTCTTTTTAAGTAATTTGGTCCCTATGAAATGATTTTGTGATATTTAATAAATATACGTAGATAATCTCGGTTGGCAGGAACTGACCTTTATCATAGAGAATAGATTCAGGGCAGATAGCTCTGATGTTTGATTTAATGGAGGATATGGTCTTGAATAAGAAAAATTTCCATAAAAAACTTACGGCTTTGGTACTTGGTGGTTTGATGGCAGTCAGCACTTCTCCTGTTCTTGCGGCGGACACTGTTCAGTTGGATCTGGCAGATTCCGTGCGTATGGCTTTGGAGAACAACCGTACCATAAAGCAGGCCTATGCTAACGTGGATAATGCCCGCTGGAGCCTCTCCCAGGTTCGCAGGCAGATGGGGCCAACCCTTAGCTGGAACACCACGGCAGCTCGTGTAGGCGGCAAAGCCTCTAATAATGTGGAATTCAATAATTATGGCAACACTGGTGCTGTAACGATGCCTCTTTTCAATGAGGAACTGAATGCGGCCCGGGCTTCAGCCAAATATGCTTTGAATGCGGCGGATTTAACTCTTGAGAACACCAAGCAGTCTACCGTGCAGTATGCAACCCAGTATTACTACAATATTCTTCAGTATCGCAATATGATTAAGGTTTATCAGGATAATGTGGACACACTTCAGGCCCATTTGGACCAGGTCAATGCTCAGTACCGTGTGGGGACGGTGGCCAAGTCCGATGTGCTTGCTTCCAAAGTGCAGCTTGCCAATGCCCAGCAGTCCCTGGTGACGGCACAGAACAATTACGATGTGGCTGTGTCAACCCTTAATAACCTGATAGGCTTGCCTACGGATACGGTGCTGGAACTTAAGGATGAATTGCAGTATACCAAGTACGACCTGGACTTGGATGCCTGCACTAATTATGCCCTGCTTAACAGGGCTGATGGCTTGGCTGCTTATTATACAGTGAAGCAGGCAGAGGCTGGAGTGAAGTCGGCCAGGGCTGGCTACTTGCCTACGGTTTCTGCCAGTGGCTCTGATGCCATTGCAGGCACTCGCCCCTTTAAGGACAATAATACTACAAGTGATGTATGGTCAGTGGGGGTTACTGCCAGCTGGAATCTTTTTGACAATGGTGTAACTTCTGCCGGCATTCATGCTGCAGAAGCAGACCTGTTGAAGGCCCAGGAGGCGTCTGCTGCCACTGACGAGCAGATTCGTTTGGATGTGCGCACGGAACTGTTGAATCTCCGGGCGGCGGAAAAGAATATTCAGACCACCTCTGTGGCTGTTTCCCAGGCTGAGGAAGACTATAAGATTGCCCAGGTCAGCTATAATGCCGGTGTGGGCACCAACCTCAGTGTCATGGATGCGGAAGAGAAACTTACTGAGGCGCGCACCAATTATTACACTGCCTTGTACACTTACAACACCAGCAAGGCTGCTTTGGACAAGGCCATGGGCATCCCTGTGGACCTTGATGCGGTGAAGTATACTGAGGCTGCTATGGCAGGAAAGACTGCTGCAAAGGCTCGGGAGGCAGGCAGGCTGCACGAGGGGGCGCTCTACGAGACTCCCCGTGAGGTGGTCCGGGAAGAGCTGAAGGAAGGAAGGGAAGCACGCAAGGCCAAGGAAGAGGCTGCCAAAGCCAAGGTAAAGGAAGAAGAGGCTGCAGCCAAGACTGGCGTGAAAAAAGAAACCGTGGCTGATGAAGCAGAAAAGCAGGCAGATGCACAGGAAAGTGTGCCTGTGAGGGAAGATGCTTCTGCTGATGAAGTGGCGGATTCTCTGGGCAACTGATTATCTGACTAAAAAAAGGGTGGGTCTATGAAAGGGACAGTGAAAAAGGCGGCAGCAGGTCTGACAGCGGCAGTGTTGCTTTTAGTAGCAGGTGCCTATGGTACAGTGCGCACAGAAAGCTTTATGCAGGAAGCTGGCAGTGTGGCTGAAAGTGTTGTCGCCTCCTCACTGGGCACTAATGTGGAGATTGGCTCTATCGAGGTGTCGTCCCTGCATGAACTTACCCTGCATGATATAAAGGTTTATGATAAGCAGGCGGAATGCATGGCCCGTGCTGATGAGGCACAGGTGGGCTTCCGCCTGCTTGCTGCGTTCAATGCCCCGGCTGATTCACTGCAAAAGGTCACGCTGAAGGGCGTGGAGGCAATGCTGGAGGAAAGGGCAGATGGCAGTTGGAACGTGCAGGATCTTATTGCCGATTCAAAAGGTGACAGCAAGATTCATGCCCTGTTCCAAGTGGAGGATGCCAAGGTTACGGTCAAAAGCCCCAGGTTGCCGGAGTCTGTGACTTTTACCCAGGTGCAGGGAAGCCTGGATTGTGCTGATTACCCTGTGATGAAGGCTGAAGGCACTGCCAGGCATGGGGAGGCAGAACTAGAGTTTGGTGGTACCTTAGGCAGTAGCCGTCAGATTGTGCGGCTGAAGGCCAGAAATGCTGACTTGGAAAACTACCTGAAGTTTTTGCCCGAGGGCGTTTTACCTGAGGAAGTTGTCCTTGAGGGTGGAAACCTGGAGGAAGCTGAAGTTACGGTAGTTTATCAGGGAGGCATCATGAGCCTGGTGGGCTCAGGACGTGTCAAGGAGGGATGTCTGCAGGCCCTGGGGACGGAAGTGGAACACATAAATGGCGGGGCCTTCTTTACCGATAGCCAGATCATGTTTGATGGCTCGGCTGAAGCTGCAGGGCAGAAGGTCCTGGCCCATGGCAAAGTTGATTTGCTGGAGGGAAAGCCATATCTTGACTTCGAGGCCAAGTCCGACTCCTTTGACCCGAGCAAGATAATGACGGACATTCCTTATAGAGGGGCTGCTGAATTTACGGCCCATGTTAAGGGAATGGCTGCTAATCCACTGGTAGTGGGCAAGGTCAAGGTTGCTGAGGGCGAGGCTTACGGTTTGTCTTTCAGTCAGGCTGAGGCAGAAGTTCGCTATGAAGAAGGGCGTATTTATGCCCAGAAAGTCACGGCAAAAACCTTGGGGGGCAGCTTGCAGGGAGAAGCGGAACTCGAGGCAGGTAATCTTGCTTTTACTGGCCACGTCAAGGCCGAGGGGATAGATTTGTCTCGGGGGGCAGCAACTTTGCCAGGGGTGGAGGCTCTTAGCGAGTTGTCTGGTAGTGTTTCGGCAGATGTGAGCTTTAGCGGATTGGGAAATAGCACGGATAGCCTGGAAGCTTATGGCAGCCTGAAGCTTACTGGCGGTTCTTTCAGGGGACTTCCCATAGAAAGGGCTGGAGCTTCCTTTGCCCTGCAGGGAGAAAATCTGGATATTGATTTTTTAAGTGCCCGTTTGCCAAATCACGGGGATGTGGGCTTGGAGGGGCGTATCGGCAACATCTATGGACAAAGAGAAATTGCCATGGACTTCTATGGAGGCCATGTGGAGCTTAGCCTTTTGCAGAATTTGCTGCCCCAGGCAGATATGAGCGGTGTGGCTGATTTTCGCGGAACTTTGCGGGGCTCTGTGGATAATCCTCAGGTGGATCTTGATTTTTCTGCTACCAGGGGGGCGCTTTTCAAGCAACCCTATGATTCTGTCAGCTTCAATGCGGCAGGCAGCCTTGATGGCGTGGCCATAAAGGACTTCTCCATGGAGAAGGACGGCAAGCAGACCTGGTATGTGGACGGTGTAGTGGGCCTTACAGGCGCGAAACGCATAGACCTCAGGGCTGATACGGTAGGGGTGCGCATGGAGGACTTGGCAGCCCTGGTAGCGCCGGACCAGCCCATTACAGGCAATGTGGACAATACCATTCATTTCACTGGCACCTTGGATAATCCCCAGGCTGTAGGTTATATCCACTTTTATCTGGGCAGCTATATGGGCGTGCTGCTGTCCGGCATGGATGGTGACTATTACCTGCAGGATGG
>CAJOIN010000135.1 GCA_905234515.1 uncultured Selenomonas sp. | reverse complement strand
TTCTTGGCAAAGCCGATGGGCACGGCGATGGCAAAGAGGATAGGCATCTGGGCGAACACCGTCCAGGCACCTTGTTCTACTACAAACCAGAAATCATACCAAAGAGTTCCCTTGGCAGCCAGGCTGCCCAAGATTCCCTCATTCTTGCAAATAATTGCCAGGGCTACCGTAAGACCAAAGAATGCAAACAGGATAACCGGCGTATACATTGCACCGCCAAACCGCTGCATCCCCTGCATGACACGATCCTTACTGAGCGTCATGTCCATTACCTCCTGTATAAGAGCATTTCTATCCCCAGCAGCCTCCGCTTCCTGCCTCAGCTGCTCTCTAAGATATCTTATGGGAAAATAATAATAAAAAAAGCCCACGAAAGCAATAGTTTCGCGGGTTTTCGGCATTACTGCCCCATAGTGGAACATAGTACATTTCCTGTACTTTGGTACATACATCATTCTCGCTGCAGGTACATGCGGTACTGCACATACCATACTTCAATCAGCATGAAATATGGCATCATGGACTGGAAGGCCGTGTGCTCATCATCCTCATCATACAGGGCGAACCTTGCCGGGGAAACATAGAGGTTCACCGTAGAAAGGCTGGCCAGGGTGTTGTCGTGCAGTTTCGTTATGGAGATAAACGGCACATCCCTCAGCCTCAGCTCACGGGCAAAATCCACCACCGTCGGTGTCTCCCCGGAAAGGGAGACAAAGAGGAAAAGGTCATCCTTGGTAAGGGTACGGGCCAAAGACTTGAATTCTTCCACCCCTGCCACCTCATAGATAAGCACATTGAGCTCCTGTACCACATTGCTCTGCACATAACCGGAGGCAAAGGCAAAGACCCTGTTCGCCTCATGAATCAGACGGCTGGCGCTGTCAAAATTGCGCCTGAATATCTTGTCAGCTGTCTGGCTGTAAAAATCCTGCAGTTCCTGCAGCACATCCCCCTGTCCATAAACCAGTGGGGCCTCCTCTATCTTCAGCACCGCCTTCAAATCCCCAAAGCCGTCAAAGCCCAGCTTCTGGGAGAACCTGACAATGGTGGTGCTGGACACCGCGCAGGCCTTGGCCAGCTCATGGATGGAGATATGGCGCACCTCCCCGCGGTGCTGAACAATATATTTCCAAATGGCAAGATCTGTTTCCCCCAGCTCCTGCAAATGCTGGTTGACGATTTCTTCCAGTCTCATGGCTTAACCATGTCCCCTTTCCCTAAGGCCTGAACACACAAAAGGGGGATTGTTACATCCCCCTGCCCATCAATATACCCGGCTGATTTCAAAGCCGTTTTTCTCCAGCGCCCTTACAATGCGCCTTATATGTTCCTCGTTATGAGTCTCACAGGTCACCGTCAGCTGCACCTTCTTGAAGGAATCCGTCACCATGGCCTGGTTGTGGTCCAGCTTGATGACATTGGCGTTTTCATCCGTAAGGATCTGCGCAACCTTCAGGAGCTGGCCCGGCTTATCAGGCAGCTGCACGGCGAAGGCAAAGACACGGCCACGGGCAATCAGGGCCTTGTCAATCAAGGCGGAAATGGTGGAAATGTCGATATTACCGCCGCTGACAATGGGCACCACCTTTTTCCCCTTCAGGGTTATGGGCAGCTTATCCAGGGCCGCCAGGGCCAGAACCCCTGCCCCCTCGGCAATGAGCTTGTGCTTTTCAATGAGGGACAGCAGGGCCCCCATGATTTCCATTTCCGAAACGGTGATGATGCCGTCCAAATACTTCTTGCAGAATTCATAGGTCAGGGTACCGGCAGTCTTCACTGCGCAGCCGTCTGCCACGGTGTCCGCACTGGGCAGGGTCACAATCTTACCCTGCTTGCGGGCAGCCTGCATGCAGGCTGCGTTCTCCGGCTCCACGCCATAGACCTTCACATGGGGAGCTGCCAGCTTGGTGGCCAGGGCCACGCCAGAGGCAAAGCCGCCGCCGCCGATGGGCACCAGGATGGCATCCACATCCTTCAAGTCCTGGACAATTTCCAGGGCCGTGGTGCCCTGGCCCAGCAGCACCTGCAAATCATTGAAGGGATGCACATACACATAACCATGCTCCTTCTGCAGCTCCAGGCTGTGGGCGTAGGCATCGTCAAAACCATCACCGTAAAGCACCACCTCAGCCCCCAAAGCCTTGGTGCCCTCCACCTTCAGAATCGGCGTGGTGGCAGGCATGCAGATGACCGCCTTCACTCCCAGCTTCTGTGCCGCATAGGCCACACCCTGGGCATGGTTGCCGGCAGAGGCGGTAATCACGCCGCGCTTCCTCTCCTCCTCCGTCATCTGGCTGATCTTGTTGTAGGCGCCCCTGAGCTTGAAGGCCCCTGTATGCTGCATATTCTCCGGCTTCAGATAGACCTCGCAGCCAGACAACTCCGAAAAGAAATCGCTATGCATGAGCTTCGTATGACGGGCAACTCCCTCCAACTGCTGAGCCGCTTTATACACATCGGCAATAGTGGTGCCTGCCACCACTTCTGCCTCACTTTTACTGGCAACTTCCTTGTTCTGTTCCTCTTTAGCCATTGAAAGACCTCCCAAGCCCCGCAAAACCTTACAACATTACACCTTTTCATTCACTAAAGTGTAACATCGCCCCCATTCTTTGTCAATCGCAAAACGCCCCCTGGCAAGTTTTTCCCTTCCCTTGGAGGGATTTTCACCCCTAAGCACGAATATGTTAAATAAACGAGGGGGAATGTCCATGAAAAGAAAAAGAATCCTGGTACCGGTGGATGGCTCAGAAGGCTCCGCCCAGGCGGTAAGACTTGGCGGGGAGCTGGCCCTGGCCACTGACAGCACCTTGGACATACTCCATGTATCCTACTTCGACAGTAAGACTGACAGCCAGGAAGCAAGCTGGCTTCCCGATGAAGTGGCAGGTGCCGTGGGAGACCATCAGCAGGAAGTGCTGGACAAGGCCCGCCAGAGCCTGCCAGAAGGGCTTCAAGCAGATTTCTACCTGCGCACAGGGGTGCCCGTAGAGGAAATCCTGCGCTTTGCCCACCAGCAGCAGGACTGGCTCATCGTAGTGGGAGGTCGTGGTTTGGGAGCCGTGGAAGGTTTCCTGATGGGCAGCGTCAGCCAGCAGCTCCTGGAGGAGTCGCCTGTGTCGGTTCTCGTTGCCAAGCCCCCTGCTGATTCCCGGCCCAATGATGAGGGGCTGTTCTCAAGTTTCACCCAGCTTACGGATTTTGTGAAAAAGTCACTGCCGCCCCTAAACCTAAAGTGAGTCGGCAGAATAAAAGTCAGGAGGTCCTTTTTATGGAAATCAAAAATATCTTAGTCCCCGTAGACGGCTCTGAAGGTTCCGACCGGGCCATCACCCATGCCATCTCCATGGCAGAGGCCTGCAATGCCAAGCTGAATTTCCTCTACGTGGCCAATATCAACCAGCTGGCCATCAACGCCTGCCTCTCCGATGCCATTCTGGAAGCCGTCACCAAGGCAGGCAACGTGATACTGGACAGGGCCATGGAAATGGTGCCCTCGGGCATTGAGAAGGAAGCCTTCTCCGAAACAGGCTCTCCCGCCGTGGTCATCCTGGACTTCGCCTCCAGCAACAGCACGGACCTCATTGTCATGGGCAGCCGCGGCTTAGGCATCGTCAAAGGCGTCCTGCTGGGCAGCGTCAGCCAGTACATCGTAGAGCAGTCCAAGTGCCCTGTGCTGGTAGTAAAATGATTTCCCCATAACTTCCCCATATTTCCTCTTGGAAAAAGGGAGAAGGCCCTGCTTTGGAGCCTTCTCCCTTTTGCTTTTTCAAAACTTCATATACTCCCTCAGCTTCTTCTTTCTGCTTCCGGGTGTTTGGCAAAGTATTCCTGATGCTCCGCCTCAGCCCTTTGGAAACTCCTTAAGGGAAGCGCCAGGACATAGCAATGCCTGGCCAGTTTGGGATTGCTGTTGGGGTCGTTGAGAGTAAGCCCCTGCCCAGTCACAGCCGCCGGCTTGCCCCGGTTGGCGATGAAATTTAGATGCAGTTGCACCTGAGGCTCATCCTCCCCGGCAGGGTAGAAGACCCCCGCCCGGTACTGCTCCCCCCGGGCCTTCCCCTGGCCATCTGGCACATAGGGATTCACCACGGCAAAGAGCACATCCATGAGCTGGGAAAGATCTATCTTCTTGGGATTGAACACTACCTCAATGCCCATATAGGCCCGAACCTTGCCCGAGGCCACAGAAGCAAAATCCGCCTCATCATCCCCATTGATATACCCTGTACGAGTTTCCAGCACCCCTGGCAGACCCTGGAACACCTCCTGCAGCTCATGGAAATCCCCGCCGGAAAAATAGATTTTCTTGGTATACATATCACTGCTCCTTCTCCGGGTGGAAAAGATCCACCTGCCTCTGGGCCGCCCTCTTTACATCGAAAAGATTGATAAGCTCTGCCACCGCCTGGGTGGGAGAAACCACGCCTTTCAGCACCGCCTCCCGGATTTCCGGCATACGGCCTGTCACCACCGCATCCTCAAAGAAGAGGTTGTGCAGGTGCTCGTCAATCATACTGTGCATCCAGTCCAAAAGCTGCCCTTCCCGGCGCTTCTGCCAGACGCCGCTCTGCCGGGTCATCTTCTGGAAGGCCCCAATCACTTCCCAAAGCTCCTTAAGCCCTGTCTTTTCCAAAGCAGAGCACAAATAGGCATGGGTAGGCCAGCCTGGGGTGGCGGGACGGATGTACTCAATCATGCGCTCATACTGGCCCCTGGATACCTTGGCCTTAGTGAGATTATCCCCGTCTGCCTTGTTGATGACGATGGCATCTGCCAGCTCCATAATGCCCTTCTTGATGCCCTGAAGCTCATCACCTGCCCCTGTCAGCACCACCAGCAGGAAGAAATCCACCATGGAGCGCACGGTGGTTTCCGACTGGCCCACGCCAACGGTCTCGATGATGATCACATCATAACCTGCCGCCTCACACATGAGCATGGTTTCCCGGCTCTTGCGGGCCACACCTCCCAAGGTGCCTCCCGCCGGAGAGGGACGGATAAAAGCCTCAGGCCGCCTTGACAGGGTCCCCATCCGGGTCTTATCTCCCAGTATGGAGCCCTTGGTGACGGAACTGGTAGGGTCCACAGTAAGCACCGCCACCTTGTGACCCTCATCGCAGAGCATGTTGCCGAAGGCCTCAATCATGGTGCTCTTGCCTGCCCCCGGCACGCCGGTGATGCCGATGCGCAGGGCCTTCCCCGTACGGGGCAGCAGCCTCTGCAGCACCCGCTGGGCCTTGGCAAAATGACGAGGGCTGTTGCTCTCTATCAAGGTAATGGCCCGGGAAAGGGTCATGCGGTCTCCTTTGGCCACTCCCTCCACATAATCATCCTCGGACAGAATCATCTTCCGCTTGGGCTTCATCTTCCCGCTCTGCAGGGCAGGATTGATATTGCCCACAGTGGTGTCCTTGATGCCGTCAATGCCGCTCATCACCGAACAGGCAAATTTCTCATTAGGTTCCTCGGGTACCCAGCTTGGTTTGCTGGTAGTATATTTCTGTTCCATCAGTACCCCCTCCCAAAGTTCCAAAACAAGCCTTCCCATAAAAAGCGGAAGGCTTGTTCTCTTTTATTCTTCTGCCATTTCTTCCTTAACCCTGTCCATCAGCAAGGTCAGCAGCTTGATGCCTGCCTCAGGAATGTTGGTGCCCGGTGCAAAGATGGCCACTGCCCCATGCTCATAGAGATTGTCATAATCCTGCACAGGGATGACGCCGCCGATGCAGACCATGATGTCCTCACGGCCCAGCTTCTTGAGCTCATCCACCAACTGAGGCAGCAGGGTATTGTGGCCTGCCGCCAGGGAGCTGAAGCCTACCATGTGCACGTCGTTGTCCACTGCATCCTGGGCGGTTTCGGCAGGAGTCTGGAAGAGAGGTCCCACGTCTACATCCCAGCCCATGTCCGCGAAGGAGGAAGCGATAACCTTCTGGCCGCGGTCATGGCCGTCCTGGCCCATCTTGGCTACGAAGATGCGTGGACGACGACCCGTAAGGCGCTCGAACTCGTCAGCCATGCTGCGGGCTTTGTCCAGCTCCGTCTTATCCGTGAACTCGGAAGAATAGACCCCGGAAATGGTATGGATTACAGCCTGGTAGCGGCCGGAAACCTTCTCTACTGCATCGGAAATCTCGCCAAGAGAAGCACGCACCCGGGCGGCCTCTACGGCGCACTCCAGCAGGTTGCCGTTGTCACGGGAATCTGCTGCCTTGGTGATAGCTTCCAAAGCCCGGCGCACATCATCATCATTGCGCTCACGACGCAATTTTTCCAAACGTTCCACCTGAGCATTGCGCACGGCGGTGTTGTCGATGGCCAGGATTTCCAAAGGATCTTCCTTTTCCAGACGGTACTTGTTCAAGCCCACAATAGTCTCGTTGCCGGAGTCGATCTGAGCCTGGCGGCGGGCAGCCGCCTCCTCGATGCGCATCTTGGGCAGGCCCGTGGAAATAGCCTTGGCCATGCCGCCCAGAGCCTCCACTTCCTGGATATGAGCCCAGGCTCGGCGGATAATCTCGTTGGTAAGGGCCTCCACATAGTAGGAGCCGCCCCAGGGATCGATAATCTTGCAGACGCTGGTCTCGTCCTGGATATAGAGCTGGGTATTGCGGGCAATACGGGCAGAGAAGTCCGTGGGCAGGGCGATAGCCTCATCCAACGCATTGGTATGCAGGGACTGGGTATGACCCAAAGCCGCACCCATGGCCTCCATAGCCGTGCGGGAAATATTGTTGAAAGGATCCTGGGCCGTAAGGGACCAGCCTGAAGTCTGGCTGTGGGTACGGAGAGCCATTGACTTGGGGTCCTCGGCGCCAAAGGACTTGACAATCTTGGCCCAAAGCACACGGGCTGCCCGCATCTTGGCCACTTCCATGAAATAGTTCTTGCCGATGGCCCAGAAGAAGGACAGGCGCTTGGCAAAAGCATCCACCGGCAGGCCCGCCTTGATGCCCGTGCGGATATACTCAAGTCCGTCTGCCAGGGTATAGCCCAGCTCAATGTCTGCCGGCGCCCCTGCCTCCTGCATATGGTAACCGGAAATGGAAATACTGTTGAACTTGGGCATGTATTTCGTAGTGTACTCGAAGATATCGCCGATGATGCGCATGGACATCTCAGGCGGATAAATATAGGTATTACGCACCATGAACTCTTTGAGGATATCGTTCTGGATGGTGCCCGCCATGATCTTCTTGTCCACACCCTGCTCCACGCCGGACTGTATAAAGAAAGCCAGGATGGGCAACACTGCACCGTTCATGGTCATGGACACGGACATCTGATCCAGAGGAATGCCGGAGAACAGGATATTCATATCCAGCATGGAGCACACAGACACGCCGGCCTTACCCACGTCGCCTACCACACGGGGGTTATCCGCATCGTAGCCGCGATGGGTGGGCAGGTCAAAGGCGATGGAAAGCCCCTTCTGGCCTGCAGCCAGGTTCCTGCGGTAGAAGGCATTGGACTCCTCTGCCGTAGAGAAGCCTGCATACTGGCGCACCGTCCAGGGACGGAAAACGTACATGGTGGAATAGGGCCCGCGCAGGCAGGGCGGTATGCCGCTGGCAAAGTCCAAATGGTTCATATGGTCATATTCGTCATGGCCATAGAGGGGCTTTACCGGCACATGCTCCATGGTGCGGCGGGTCAGGGCGTCAAACTCCGCCCCTGCCTGGGCCTCAAAGAGCTTCTTCCACTGGTCACCGCTCATCTCCGGCGCATCCTGCAGGCTGATTTTCGTAAAGTCAGGATTTGTATAAGCCATTATGCAATCATCCCTTTCTTCTTCTGCAGGAGCTGCAGGATCTGGTAGCAGTTGGCACGGACGTGGATGTACTCATCAATGCCCGCCTGGTTGTAGATTTCCAGCATATCCTTGGGGGCAGCCCCGGCCAGGAATACCGTAGCCTTGGGCAGCACCTCATGGAGCTTGGGTGCCAGGGCCGGCACAATCTCGGGATAGGTGGCATCAGTGGAGCAGATAACCACGGCATCAGCCCCGGATTCCTTGGCAGCCTCAGCAGCCTCCTCCACGGTCTGGAAGCCGTTGTTGCCCATCACCTCAAAGGCGCCTACCTGCAGGAAGCCTGTGGTAAAGTCTGCCCTGGCCTTATGCTGGGGAATGGGTCCCATATTGGCCAGGAAAATCTTTACATTGTCATTATGCTCAGCCTTGAAGCCTTCCGTCAGCTTCCGCAGAGCCTCAAAGCGCTCGCTCCAGCGATGGGGCTCGATGGCGGTGACCTTCTCGCCGCCTGAAACCTCCCCGTGGAGGGCCTGGGAGACGGCGAAGGCCGTCAGCGACGCGGTCAGGGTGGGCAGAAGGCCGGAATAGATAAAGCGGCCCACGGAGATTACCTCAATCACGAACAGCGCGGCGGTCACGGGGGTGCCGAACAGGGCGGAGAAGACCGCTGACATGCCGCAGAGGATGAACAGGTTCTGTTCCTCCACGCCCTCCTCCCGCAGCAGCCGCGCCACGCCGTAGGCCAGGCTGCCCCCGATCTGGAGCGCCGCCCCTTCCCTTCCCGCGGAGCCGCCAAAGAAACAGCGTGAGCGGAA
>CAJOIN010000134.1:2011-6794 GCA_905234515.1 uncultured Selenomonas sp. | reverse complement strand
CCCATTGGTTAAGGCGAAGTTGTCGGAATGAATTCTCCTCGCCCGAATTCTGCTTGGCTGAATCACAGGCGGCTTGCACCTTGTCGATGCCCACGGTGATGCCCAAGGACGGATTAGCTTTTTTCCAAACCTCCGGGCTTGTCCAATCCTCATCCTCTCTGGCTCCATAAATAACCGGGTAGAAGGTATGTAGTAAGTGAATTAAACCATTGGGCTTCAAAACTCCGAACAGGTCACGGATTATCCGCTCCTGCCAGTCAATCAGCTCAAAGGGCTTACCTGCCCATGTGCCCTTGGTGTGGCACAGGCTCTCTATAAAGGCCACGGCAAAATCCGCAGCTCCCTTGTCGTAACGGGAATCCTCTGCCATGAATTCCGTAGGCTTGTAGCCCTTCAGTTTTCGCAATCAATCACCCCCTTCATCAAAAAGGAGCCGCCAGCAGCGACTCCAAATCTATCTTCTACGAGAAACAGCCCCGAAGGGCTGTGAACTGCTCCTCGTCAAGTAGACAGTAAAAAATTATAAACTTTTTGCCATTTTCTTTTCCTCCTCACTTTTCCTGCTCACCATTCTTCTATTTTCGTCTCCGTTGTTTGTCTTGATTTTTTTCTTTCTGTTTTTTATATCCGCCCAAAGAGGAAAGTGTTATACTTTTTGCGAAAATGTTTGAACTCAGGAAGCGCCCTTTGATGAAGCGCCGTCAGGTGTATTGACATACAACAGGCTTCTGCTAGAATGGGAGCAAAGAGAGAAAATTCCTACAGGAAAGGAGCGTTGACGATGGCAGAGAATATCCGGCGGCTGCCTATCGGGGTGCAGAGTTTTGAGAAACTGCGCCAGGATGGCTATATCTATGTGGATAAAACCCGTTACGTCTACAATCTGGCTCACAGCGCAGGCCAATACTTCCTCAGCCGCCCCCGGCGCTTTGGCAAGAGCCTTTTCCTCTCCACCCTTGCGGCCTATTGGGAGGGCAGGAAGGAACTCTTTGAGGAGCTGGCTATAGAAGAGCTGGAGAAGGGCAATGCGGACGCATGGCAGCCTTATCCTGTGTTTTACTTTGATTTCAACGGCGAAAACTATCAGCGCGATACTGCCCTGGATGATGCTTTGGACAAGATGCTGCAAGGCTGGGAAGCCATCTACGGCTGCCAGGCACAGGGCACCTTGAGCGGACGTTTCCAAAAACTCCTGGCAACTGCCTTCGAACAAACCGGCCGCCGCTGCGTGGTATTGGTAGACGAGTATGATAAACCCCTGCTAGAGGTACTAGAGAAAGATGAACTTGAAGAACACAACAAGGCGGTATTCAAGGGCTTCTTCGGCACCCTGAAAAGCTATGACAAATACCTGCAGTTCGTCTTTATCACCGGCGTCACCAAGTTCAGCAAGGTCAGCATCTTCAGTGACCTGAACCAACTGCGGGATATTTCCCTGCTTGAAGAATATGCAGGAATCTGCGGCATCACCCAAGGTGAAATGGAAAAAAATTTAGCCCCGGAAATAAAGAACATGGCCTCGGCACTTAATCTCAGCGAAGACGACTGCCTGAAAGCCTTGCAAGCCCATTACGATGGCTATCACTTCGATCCAAGAGGAGAGGGGGTCTACAATCCTTTCAGCCTGCTGAACGCCCTGGCAGACAAAAGATTCAAGGCTTATTGGTTCGCCACCGGCACTCCCACTTTCCTGGTCAGGCGTGTACGTCAGGTGGGCCTTGATGCAAATCGCTTCACCAATCGAACCCTTTACGCCGATGAGTATTCTCTCACAGATTACCGCTATGAAAATCCCGACATTCTCCCCCTGCTCTACCAAACCGGCTATCTTACTATCACCGACTACGATGATGCTGCTGACCTGTATATTTTGGGATTTCCAAACCGGGAGGTAAAATACAGCTTCCTGAAAAGCCTTTTGCCGGAATACGCCCCCATTGCTGTCCCCAGTTCCGGCAAAGATATCTACGCCTTGCGCCTCTGCGTGAATGCAGGTGACACAGAGGGCATGGGCGACATCCTCACCGCCCTCTTTGCCAGCATCCCCTACACCTCAAATGATGCCCCCTTCGAGCACTATTTCCAGTCAGTGCTATATATCGTCTTCACCCTGCTGGGTCAGTTCGTGCAATGCGAGGTACACAGCAGCCGGGGACGGGCCGACTGCATAGTTGAGACTGAGCAGTTTGTCTACATCTTCGAGTTCAAGGTGGACAAACCCGCCCAGGAAGCCCTGCAGCAGATTGAGGACAAAGGCTACGCCGCCCCCTTCGCCGCCGACCCACGGCAGGTATTCAAGATTGGCGTGAGCTTCGACTCCGAAAAGAGAAGCCTGGCCGAATGGCTGGTAAATATTTGAGATCGGCACACAAAAAAGCCGCCGGGAAGATACCACTCTCTTCCCGGCGGCTTTTTACGCCTAACTCATTCTTCCTCTCCCAACCAGGCTGCAGCAAGGGCCTCGTCGGCAGAGGCTCCTTCCTGCTCGGCACCGGTGTACAATGAGGCATCAAAGCCCACAGGCACCCCCATGGCTTTTTCCAGGGCGGCCCGGGAAAGGTTGTACTGATACAGGGCGGTCATATAGTTTGACCTGGCCTGGGTCAGCTTTTCCTGGGCGTCCGTCACGGAAATGAGGATATCCACGCCCTCCTCGTAACGCACCTGGGCAATGGTATAGCTGTCCTCCGCCTGCTGCACGGCCACGGCTGTCTCCCGGATGTTCTGCTCCGCCGCCTTCATATTGAGATAAGCGGTGCGGGTCTCCAGCTGGATATTCTTGCGGGTCTTGCGGGCCCCGGCCTCGTACTGGTCCACCACAGAAGCGGCCTGGCGCACATTCTCCGAGGTCACCCCATTGTCAAAGATGTTCCAGCTGACGGAAAGGCCTGCCTGCCAGTTGTTGCTGCGCTCGCTGGCAAAGGGAGCGTTGCTGGCAATGTTCTGACTGCCCACCCCCGTGACCCGGGGACGCCAGCCGGCCTTGGCTGCTTCCTTCAGGGCCTGGGCGGCCTTGATGTCATAGTCCGCCGCAATGCCGTCCGGCCTGTGTTCCAAAGCGTAGGCCTCGCACTCAGGCAGTTCCTTGCCGTAGGGTTCGTAGGAAAAGTGGTCCAGGGGCTCCACATCCGTGTCCTGGGGCAGCCCCACAATGCTGGCCAGGGTGGACTTGGCCACCTCCACAGCCTTCTCGGCGTTCACCAGGTTCTGCTTGTAGTTGGCAATGCTGACACTCATGGTGAGCATATCCGCCTCGGCCACCGCCCCTTCCTCGAACTGGGCCCGAATAAGGTCCAGCTGGGTGTTGCCCATGTCCACGGCATCCTTGGCCACCTGGGCCAGATTCTCATAGTGCAGGAGGTTGGCATAGGCCTCGGCGGCCTGGTAACGCACCGTCTGACGGGTGTTTTCTACCGTCAGGTCAGCCTTGTTCAACTGGTAACGTCCCGACTTGATTTGATTTTCCAGCTGACCCCCGGTGTAGATGGGCACCGAGAGACTCCAGCTGTTGGAAAAGGTGTTGTCATAGGCATAGGAACCCACGGTCTGAGTGCTATAGACCGGAATCCCCAGCCCCCCAACATCACCTGTTACTACTTGCTCCTGATGAGGGTTGCCATAAAGGGAGTGTGCCCTCCTGGCAGACCTGTAATCCCGCCCGCCGATACGCAGAGCCTGGGCGTTCCAGCTGACAGTAGGCCCTTTGCTCCTGCGGGCGGCCTTCCAGGCATGCAGGGCCGCTTCCCTGCCCGCCTCAGCCCCCTCAATGGACTCGTCTGTAAGCAGGGCCATTTCAATGCTGTCGGTGAGGGTCAGCCCCACGGTCTCAGCTGCAGCTATGTGATAAGGAAATGATATTGCACTGCATATTGCTGCGATTAAGAATAAGGATTTTTTCATGATATGTTCACCTTCCTGAGGTGTAAATTTACGTTGTGCATTAGCCTCGCCCTACTGTGCAAATGCGGCTTTGCCAGAGGTTTTGCCCGTCACCTGCCGCTTCACCAAATCTGCAAAGAGTCCGCCCTTTGCCACCAATTCGTCAAAGCTCCCCGTCTCTGCTACCCGGCCTTCGTCCATGACGATGATCCGGTCGCATTTCCTGATGGTGGACAGACGGTGGGCCACTACGATGCGGGTGGATTTCAGCCTGTCCAGGCTGCGGGTGACGATGGCCTGGGAACGGTTGTCCAGGGCGCTGGTGGCCTCGTCGAAGATCAGGATGGCAGGCCTGCCCACCAGGGCCCTGGCAATGAGTATGCGCTGCCGCTGGCCTCCAGAGATATTGCTGCTGCCCTCGCTGATGACGGTCTGCATGCCCATGGGCATGGCGGCGATGTCCTCGGCAATGCCCGCCGCCTCTGCCGCCGCCCAGGCATCGTCCTGGGTCAGCATCCTGGTGCCCACGATATTGGTATAGATATCCCCTGTCATCAGCTGCCCGTTCTGCAGAACCACTCCCATCTGGGAGCGCACTGAGGGCAGGGCCAGCTCCGAAAGGTCCTGGCCGTCAAAGGATATGCTGCCCCGCTTGGGTGTCTCAAAGCCTAAGAGCAGCCGCACCAGCGTGCTCTTGCCACTGCCTGACTTGCCCACGATGGCCACATTTTCCCCGGCGGTGATGGAGAAGCTCACATCCTTCAGCACCTCGTCCCCTTCCACCTCCAGTGTGCCGCCCTTGAGATCCGGCACCACATGGGTGTAGGCAAAGGACAGGTGGCTCACCTCAATGGAGCCGGTGAGCTGTCCTGCATCCTGCTTTTCCTCTGTAGTCTCAGGCACC
>CAJOIN010000134.1:0-2004 GCA_905234515.1 uncultured Selenomonas sp. | reverse complement strand
AGATTCTCCAGTTGGGGCTGAATGGCAAAATACTGGCTGATAAGCCCCAGGGCCCCGCCGATAACCCCGTTGAAGCTGGAATAGGCGGCGTTGAAAGCAATGAACTGGGCATAACCGATGCCCGCCTTCACCGTCTTGCCGTCCGCCCCCACCTCATTCATGCCGTAAACGGCAATCCAGTAGAGAATCATGGTGAGGACAAAGGGCTGGATACTGGAGATGATGGAGGTGTAGTTGTCCTGCCAACGCAGCTTCAGGCTCCAGTTCCAATGCTCCCCGAAGGTCTTGGTCCAAAGGCTGAAGGCTTGTTCCTCCGCCCCCTGCACCCGGAACTTGGAAAGCCCTGCAAAAATCTGCTGTACCGTGCCCGCCGACTTGTTCCCCGCCTCGATGATTTTTCTCTGGAAGAACAGCACCCGCCTGAGCACCAGGGCCACGAAGAGGGAGTACAGGCCCCAGACAACAATGGCCGCCGCCGTCAGCTTGAAGCTGTAGTAGCACATGAGGAAGATGCTCCAGAAGGAAAAGATGAAGCTGAGGATGGAGGTGGCAAACTCGCCTGAAGCAAGATTCTTGGCAATGCCGATGCCTCCCATGCGGCTGGCCAGCTCTCCAGAATTTCGTGGGCAGGCTCATGAGCCGCCCCCACATGGCAGCCTCCGCCGCCGCCTCAATGCGGGTGGAAATGCGCATCACCGCCACTGAGCGCACAATGGACAGGGCCGCCGTGGTGAAGCTGGTGACCATGAGGGCCTGGGTGACCGTAGCCAGGCCCTGCCTGTCCAGGATGGGAATGATATCCTGGAAGATGGTTTCGGTAATGATGGGGGTGGCCAAGGGAATAAGTCCGGCAAAAAGGCTGCACACCAGAATGGTGCGGTAATCCGCTATCCAGCACTGGCGGAACATGAACTTGATAAGGTCCCAGAGCTTCAAGGCCCGGGCCGGGAAGCCCGCATAGCATTGGAAAGCATCCTTGGCAATGTATTTCAAGGTCTCCTCTGTGACCGCTATCCCCTGGGGACGTGCCGCAGAAAATAGCCGGTAATGCTCAGCGTCAGAGGGCAGGAGGGCGGCGATTTCCTTGCTTTGGCTGCCCGGCGGGGTGTAGAAGCCCAGCATGACCCCTGTATCCTTTTTCCACCAGTCCTCGGACAGGGTCACCAGACGCATCTGCATATTGCCCTTCTGCATGAGGCGGCGCAGGATAGCCACTTCATCAAGGCCCCTGGTGCTTTCCGCCTCAAGGTTGATGGCTTCCGTGGGCATCCTTAGCGCCCCGGCTGCCTGCCGCACGGCAAAGACAGCATCCATGGTGAGCTTGCTGCCCCTTTCCACCTCGCTTTGGCCGGAGAAAAGCTGCTCCTCTCCCAAAAGGCTCCTGATGCCGTTTTCCACCAGCACCACCTTGGCCATTTCCCGCCTGCGGATATGGCGGGCCAGCCGCTTGTCACTGGCGCCGAAGCGCACCCCCAGCAGCATGGAGAGAATTTCCTCATGCTCACGGAAGGAGGTCATAAGCTTTTCATGGCTATCGGCCTGGTCAAAGAGCTTTGACCTGCGCCAGCGCTGGAGCACATCGTCCCCCTTATCAGCCATGAGCCGCAGCCAGTTGATCTTTATCAGGGCGGCGAACCAGTCCTCCATCAGCAGGCGCAGCTCCGCCATCTCCACCTGCTGCCAGGGTATGAATTCCAGCTCCGCATCCTCCAGCACATAGACCTGCATGCGGATTTCCCCGAACTCGTCCATGGCAGGGAAAACAGCCTCCCCCGGTGCCCTGTCAATCAGATAGCACTGATGAAAGGAAATGTCCGCCCCGGTCTGGGTGGTGGCATAGACCTCCACCTTGCCGGAGACAATGCGCCAGAAGCCAGTATCATCGGTAAGCAGGAAGCGCTCACCGGCGAATAGTTTCTTAGATTCCATAGGCTACTCCATCTGCTCCATCTCTTCGTTTTCCCGTTCTTCGATAAGACGGCTGTAGGGGCCGTCCTGCTCTAT
>CAJOIN010000133.1 GCA_905234515.1 uncultured Selenomonas sp. | reverse complement strand
AAAATTTCTTTTTTCATTTTCGGTTGTTCATTTTCTTTGGTGCAAAGAAAACGAACCAAAAGAAACAGCGGACCGGCGCCACTTCACGTGGCTTAGGCCCGCGGGCGTCCTTCCTTGGACGCCTAAATTACACGTTCTTTGTTTGCCATCACTCAAGGATTCCTGCCATTTTAAGCAAATACTTTGCATTGGTGGTTTGGCAGCGACCCTCTTTTATTTTGAAGTCAAACTCTATCTTGTCTTGTTCATAATGCTCTTCGAAGTGGAAGTTTCTTAGATGCTCGCCCTTCGGGCCTTGCAGGTCGCAGAGTTCGAAGTCGTGGGTGGTGACCAGGGTCAGTATATGGGGGGCTGTCAGGCGGGATATGGCTGCCTTGGCGCCTATGATGCGGTCGGCGCTGTTGGTGCCTTTGAAGATTTCGTCTATGAGGTTGAGCTGCGGGCGTCCTTCTTCTGCCGCTTCTACCATTTTGCGCACCCGCAGGAGCTCTGCATAGAAGGTGGAAATTCCCTTGGAAAGGTCATCGCTGACCTGGATGGAAGTGTATATGTCCATCAGGGACAGCGCAAAGCTCTTAGCGGGCACTGCGGCCCCGGCATAGGCCAGTACCGCCAGACTGCCCAGGGTTCTTAAATAAGTGGTCTTGCCGCTCATATTGGAGCCGGTGATGATGACGCTTTCGCCGCCGAAGTCCGCCCCGTTGCCTACGGCTTTTTCCTCGTCAATCAGCAGGGAGACGGCGCCCTCTGCCCTGAGGCAGGGCGCATTCTCTGCCAGCAGTTCCGGTTTGGCTGTCATCTCCCGGGTAAGGGCCGGCATGGCCAGGGACAGGAGCATTTCGCACTCCTGCAGGGCTGAAAGCCAGCCGTCCAGCTGCGCGCCTGCGCTGCGCTGCCATTTTTGGAAGCCCGCTGCCAGATGGCTGTCAAAGAGGACTGCGGCATTCAGCAGCACGAAGGCCAGGATGTTTTGCCGATAGAGGAAGCGCTCCGCAAGGCCTGCCAATTGGGCCAGGCCCTCAGAGGCTTTCCTGCCCTGCCCCTGGCCTTCCGTTTCCCCCAGGAAATGACGCTGCAGGTCCTTCAGGTACAGGCTCTGGAAGCCCCTGTCCGCCAAGGCCTTAAACACCCCTTCATATCCCCTCAGGGCCTGCTGTATTTCCAGCAAAGGTGAAAGGATTTCCCCGTGGGCTCCGGCGCCCCAAAGGGACAGAGCCAGATTCAGCCCCCAAAGATAAAGGGGGACTTCCCAGGGCAGCCTGCCCATAAGGACTCCTCCCAGGGACAGCAAGGGCAGAAGGGGCAGCACATAGCGCAGCTTTTTCAGCAGATTGCAAGGCAGTGGCTGGGATTCCTGGGCCAGCTTTATTTTCGGGCTCAAAGGAGTCAGGTCATGCCCCTCAGGCACCGCCTGCAGCAGTCCTACCAAAGCCACGGCCTCCTTGGGCTCCCGGGCCAGTTCCGCTGCTGCCTCCTGCCGGGCCAGAATGGTATCCCTTCCCTCCGGGCAGGAGGAGAGCACATCCGCCAGACGCTCACGTCCTCCCAAAGTACGGGCCAGACATAGGTACTGGAAAAGGGAGGACCTGCCGAACAGATTCAGATCATGTCCTTGGGGACGCTCCTCACTTAGGAATTCCTCCCCCTTCACAGGCAGTTCCCGCCATTTCCCGTCCATGCGTCCAAGCAAGGCCTCCGACGCCAAGCGCCGCTGTGCCAGCGCCTCCGCCTCCTGCCTGAGGCGCCCATGCCTTCGCACCAGCAGCACAAAGCCGGCCAGCAGCAAAGCGCCGCCCCCATAGCCGGCGCCATAGCCGTCGTACCCTGCTGCCAAGGACAGCAGGGCCAGCACAAAGACCAGAGTGCGCCAAAGCATCATCTTTTCATCGATTTTGGCGAGCTTTTTCCCCGCGTCCTCAAAAATTTTCTTTTGCTCTTCAAAAAATTGTCTTTTTCCCATAGGACCACTTTCTTTAAAAAGCTCCGTGCGAAACGGTGTTTCGCATCCCTAAAGGGACTAACTTCGTGTCGCTACGCCCTTACACGAAATCTAAGCTCATCTACGCCCTTACGGGCTTGATTCACTAAGATTTCATAGTAAGACCGTCACGGCATAATCCAACCGTGACGGTCCATTTACCTATTTATTTATTGAAAACGCTGAAATCCAGAGCATCGAAGCCAGCCAGCAGTTCCTGCACCTGGCCTGCAATCTCCTTGGCACCGCCAGCCTTGCGGCTCTCGATGTTCAGGGGCATCTGGGGATCATGGAGGGAGAGGCGCAGCAGAGCCCAGCCCTCAGGGAACACCAGGCGCACGCCCTCGAAGGAAGGCTTGGCAGCCTTGATGCCCTTGTCGGCGGCACGATTCTCAAAGGCCTGAAGTCCTCAGTGCCAATCTTCATGCGGTACTCCACAGCTTCCACGGGCTCGCCAAGGGCTGCCACCAGGCTCTCCAGCTTCTTGCCCTTGGCTTTGGCCTTGGCTGCGGCAATAAGGAGCTTCACGGCCAGATATGCGCCATCATCCAGATAGTAGTTCTCAGACAGAGCCCCATGGCCGGAAGTCTCGATGGCCAACGGAGACACAATGCCACTATCGTTCAGGCGGATGCACTCGTCAATGACGTTCTTGTAGCCGCGCATATAACGATGATGCTTCAGGCCCAGCTCCTCCTTCAGGAACACGGACAGCTCATCAGACGTAACGGAATCGGTGACAATGGTGCTGCCGGGATAGTCCGGGGCCAGGATGGCAGCCATCATGGCTATGAGGGCATTGCGGCTGATTTCCTTGCCGTTCTTCAGGACAGCGCTCATGCGGTCCACGTCCGTGTCGCAAATCAGGCCCAAATCGGCCTTGCTCTTCAGCACAGCCTCCTTGATGGCAGCCATGGCCTGCTTGTTTTCCGGGTTAGGCACATGGTTGGGGAAATGGCCGTCGGGCTCCAGAAAAATGCTGCCCGTGGTAGCGGCGCCAAGACGCCCCAAAATCTGGCTGGCAAAGAAGCCGCCAGCGCCGTTGCCGGCATCCACCACCACGTGCATGCCCTTCAGGGGCTCATTCTCGCCGCCCAGGGCCTGGCGAATCTTCTTTCTCAGATGGTGGCAGTAACGCTCCATCAAATCATACTGCTGGACCTTGGCCAAATCACCTGCCACCACAGGCTGGCGGGCAGCTGCGGCGAGAATGGCCTCAATATCCTCATGCTCCACGCCGCCGTCCTTGGTAAAGAACTTCAAACCATTGCGGTTATAGGGCAGATGGCTGGCAGTAATCATGATGGAGCCGTCCATCATGGTCTCCGGGAACACCGTGGACATAAACATGGAAGGAGTAGAAGCCAGTCCGCAGTCAACCGTGACACAGCCGGCAGCAGTAAGGGCCTCCAGCACAGCCTTCTTCAAGGCAGGGGCAGAAATACGGGAATCATGGCCCACAGCCACCCTGAGCTTCTTCTTGTCCTTGCCAGTCTTGCCAGCCAGGAATTCCAAAAAGCCCCCGGTAATGACATTGGCCGCCTCCACCGACAGCGTCACCGGCTCATCGGGCACGCCTTCCACAGCCACCCCGCGCACATCGCTGCCGTTGGCAAGTTTTTTGAGTATTTTTTCAGATACTAGCATAATTAAAAGCCCCCTACCGTGATAATTGCGATATACTGACTCATACAGTATACCATAATTCCACGCCAGGGGGCTTTTATCCTTCTACAACAAACGTTTTTTATGTTTTTAGCACCAACCCACGTACTCCGGCGCCCAAGGACGGGCGCCCGCGACCTTAAGCCACGTGATGTGGCGCAAGGTCGCAGTTTCTTTTGGATACTTTTCTTTGCACCAAAGAAAAGTATCACCGAAACTTATTCTTCGCCGAAAAACTCATTCTCCACGGCAATGCACAGCATATGATACACCGGCAAATGCAGCTCCTGAATCTTGAAGGTCTCATCCTCAGGCACGCAGATGGTGATATCCGCCATGTTCTTCGCCTTAATCTTCCCGCCGGACCGGCCGGTAAGGGCAATGGACTTCACGCCCTTGACCCGGGCCATATCCAAAGCATAAATCACATTAGTGGAGTTGCCGGAGGTGGAAATGGCAATAAGCACGTCCCCCTCATCCCCCATGCCCAAAAGCTGTTGGGCAAAGGAAAGATCCGGTGCCTGGTCGTTGGCAAAGGCGGTATTCAGGGCCACCTGGTTCACCATGGACAGGGCAGGCAAAGTCCCCTGAAGATTCTCCATAAAGTAATCCGCCGACTCCGGGCAAACCTGACGAAAGCGCTCCTCCATCTTCTTATCCAGCTTGCGAGGCAGCAAGAAGCCCTTCATAAGCTCCCCCACAATATGCTCCGCATCGGCAGCGCTGCCACCGTTACCGCAAGCAATAAGCTTATGCCCGCCACGGTAGCTCTCACAAATGGCCTCCACCGCCGCCTGCAAATCATCTTTGCAGACCTCAAGCGCCGGATACCGCCCAATCAAATCCTCAACCTTTTGCAAGGTGCTATATTTCACAGCCATCAAACAATCTCCTTAGAGTCACACCATAAAACTACAATGCTAAAGCAGTGCGTCCGCCCCCCGAACCCCTGGGGCCCAAGGATGGGCCCCGCGAGCTAAAGGCCCGTGATGTGTTGATGCCCCGGTGGGGCATCAACTGCAGGCCCGCGTAAACATGCCACCGGCATGTTTACCTTTTGGTTCGTTTTCTTTGCACCAAAGAAAATGATACCTATTCCGATACCTATCCGCCATAGACTTGGCATCATACTCCCTATTGCCAAGCCGGCTGATATCCTGATACACAGGCCTGCCCTGACTGTCACGGGGAGTCACATCCACTGGCTCTGAGCTGCGGGACTGCCAGCCGCCATTATGGGAGTGCGCTTTATTCCCCCTCAGCCTGTTCCACCCCCAGCGAATCAGCATAAACACAGCGCCGAACATCACGATGTTCATCAGCAGCCCCAGCATATCCCCGAAGAAGCCGCCCATGCCAAAGAGATTAGCCAGCATGGAGCCCAAGAACATACCGCCTGCCAGGAGGCCCACATTCCTCATGATGGAACCAAAACGTGACGAGCTCTGCTGAGCAGCAGGTGCAGCCGTACTGCTCTTGGCATTGGTGCCCGGGGCATCCTTCTCCAGACTCTTGGCATCCTTGGAAGGCTTGTAATCCTTCCCGTTGCCGGAAACAGACTTGGACTCAGAAGCCTTGCTGCTGGGAGCCGAAGCCTTAGGCGCCGCCTTCGGTGCCGGTTTGGGGGCAGAGAACTTAGCGCCGCCCTTGGCCGCATAAACCGTAGAAACAGCCAGCCCAGCGCCATCAGCAGAGAATACTGCCGGTGCCGCAAAGGCAAACATGGAGCCCACCATCAAGGAAGCAACAACTTTCTTTGCATTTATCATAGGAATTCTCCTTTTATACTTTATCCCTCATAAGATTTCACGTCTTCTTCAAAGGCGTAAATCTCTCCCACTGTATCAAGCTCCCCGGACAGATATCTGTCAATATCATCCACATCAATATAGAGCTTGCAGTCAATATCAAGATAGCCCTGCTCCCTGCCGCCGGAAAGATCCCTGATAGCCATCAGTTTCTCCCGCAGCTTCAGAAGCTCCGTACGGGTAGCATGCACATCCAGCTTGATCTGGGGCACCCCATACTCCTTCAATACCTCGTCCATAGTCATGCGCTGAGACATATTATTCATCCTTTCGTGTGAAAGCGCTGCCAAACAACTTTGACCTTTTGATGTTTGAATTCTAACAAAGCACCTTGGAAAATTTCTGAAAGACTACGCCCGCTCTCTGGCAGCCATATTGTCCAGTATCTTCTGGAGCTCACGCTTCTGCCGCAGGTGGCTTTCATAATCCAAGTCATTAGAATCAATTCTCAGCCGCCTGTTCAGCTCATCAATGCGAGCCTGCAGCCTCCCCCTGATATTGTCATCCATTTGCAAATACCCCATCCCTTCTAAACAAACAACAATCATATTATACAATATGCCCCTGCTTTTGCCAAAGGAAAAAGCACCCTGCCAGCGCAAGGTGCCTGATTTCACTTCTTATCCTCTGCCTCCGCTTCCGCCTTGGCTTTCTTTGCTTCCTCTTTCTCCTTCTGCAGGGTCTTGTAGTCCTTGGGAGAAATCTCCTGGAGGTATTCCTCGGGAATTCTCCTGAAAGCCTTGGGCTTACGGCGATGAAGCTCCTTGTAATTTTCCAGGGCCTTTTCCCTGTCCGCCATTTCCTCGTAGATCTGTGCCATCAAGAGATAAGTGACAGCGTTCTTCCCATCGACAGCCTTGGCCCTTTCGCAGTCAGCCAAGGCAGCCTCCCGCTCGCCTCTCATGCGGTGGACGTCAGCCCGGTTCAGGAAGTTGTAGACATTCTTGTCATCCAGATCAACCCCCTTGTCAGCATCAGCCAGGGCGCCCTCGTAATCCCCCAGTATGGCCTTGGCTCTGCCCCGCATGGTGTAGTTTTCTGCCGGATTTTCCTGGTTCGTGGCGGAGAGGGAACGGTTCAGCTGGAAAAGGGCTTCCTTCCCCATCCCCAGGTCGCTGTAGACATCCCCGTTTTCCCGGAGCTTCTTCACCTCCTTGGGCTTGGCACTCACCGCCTCTGCCTTTTCCTGCTGAAGGTCCTGGCTGCGCCGGGCCTCTGCCAGCTTCATTTTCACCCGGGCGCCGGTGGCCTTCTCCAGCCTGTAAGCCTTAGCCACCATTTTTTGCAGCAGGCCGCCTGTGCCGGTTTTCCGCAGGAACTCCTGCAAAACCCGGTTTACCCTGGTTTCCTCCAGGCAGGTAATGTTCCCGTGACTGTCACTGCGGAACTGCCATTCCTCGATGGTATCGTAATCGTGAAAGGCCTTGGCCAGGGCTCCTGCCGTATAATAAGCATTTTCTGCCGTATTGTCGAACTCATCCCCTGTCCAGTCCACGGTGAGGAGCCTTTCCCCATCTATACAGACATCCTGCCGCCCCCACACCGTCACGTGCCCGGCGCCGTAAGCCGTCATGAGGTCTGCCAGCTTCTTCTCACGCAGCCCCGTGTCAGGATGGTCATTGAAATTCTCCTGCTCCAGCAGCTTGGGGTCAGGGTCCTGGTACTCCATCACATTCCTGGTCTCATAGGTGAGATAGTGGCCCATGCGGTACATGGCGGCCGCCCCGCCCCCAGGGTTGAAACCTGCCGAGGACATCAGGTAAAAGCCCCCTTCGTCAGCCTCATACTCCGAGGGCAGGGTCACGTTCTTGGCAATGGAATAATCGGCCAGCCCCGTAAGCTTGTTCCAGTCCATCAGCCCCATGTCAATGTTCAGGAAGGCCATGCCGTAGTACTGGGCCGCCGCCTTGGCATAGTTATGGGCGCTGTGCTGCCTGAGGCCGTGAATCATCTCATGAGCCAGCACGGCAGCCAGTTCATCCGGGTCGCCTTGGAGCCCCCGCACCAAGGCCCGGTTCACACTAATATAATTGGTAGGATAACAGGCTGCGTTAAACTCATTACTGTTGTTTACCTCCCAGATAAAGGGCAGGGAATTCACCCGCAAGGCGTACTCCCCCTTGCTCACCAGCTGTTCCATGACTTCATCCACCACTGCCCGGTCATGGTTGTTCCTGTCCCTGCCGTTGGCCCTGATGTCCTGCCGTCGGCAGCTTACCTGGGCCACGGGGTCATTGCCTATGGCCAAGATGGAGCTTAGGGTGGATTTATAGGCAGCGTAGACCCCCAAAGCCTGGGCCGCGGCCGCCCAGGGGTCAACCCCCGCCTCCGCCCGGCTGAGGGGCGCAAAAGTCCCCAGACCAATCAGGGCAGAAAGGCACAGGGACAGGGCTTTATGTTTAATTAAAGACAGTTGACTTTTCACCATATTATCACCTCTTTGCCCACATTGTAGCATAAAATGAGACTTATTTAATGGGAATTTTCGACTCCCACTGAATTTAGTCGAATTTATCCAGGGCCCGTCAGGCCTCGGGCAAAGCAGATTGTTTTCCACTAAAAATGGAAAAAGTTCAGGCACTTCATGGCCAGCTTCCTGCTGTCCTCCTCAGGATGCGCCAAAATGTGCTCCAGGGTGTACACGTAGAAAAAGGAAGAAATGGGCACATAGCGGCGGCCCTTGACGAAGTCAGCCTCCCGGAACAGCTTCTTGTAAGCTTTTGATATTTTTTTATGATTTTTTTCAGCTTTCGGTCACGGGCACAGTAGTCGTAGACCTTGGCAATCAACTCTTGCCGTTTCGGCCCCGTCAGTTCACCTGCGTACTCATTTATCAACTTATTGGTTACAGACGAGCGGTTAAGTGAGTGTTTCATCTCAAAAACGAAAAGTGTGCTCAATAAAAGAAGCACAATCACCAGCAGCAAATTCATAAAGACGTTCCTCCTCGGTAAAATCTCTGCACATTCTCCTGTTATAATATCAAACTTTCAGTTATTTTTGGTGGTCGGTTACATTTTTTTTTCATATTTCTTTGCTAGAATCATAAATGTCAATAAGAGGAATGCCTTGTCAATCCCCTAGGCATTCGGTACTCTTGTTGGTTTCCCTGCAAGGGGGTTTACTCATCGCATAACAGGCGGCGAGCATATATCTCCCGCCTCGTTGAAACGCTAATTGGAGGATTTTGCCTTCGGCAAAATTTGAACAATGGCGTTATAACAAGAGCCCGGCCAAGCACACCATGCCAGTGTGCCGCCGGGCTTTTATCATGCCTTGGCAAGGCTGTCATTATTTAGTTAGCATCTACTGCGCTGTTGTCAGACTCCAGGGCAGCAGCCTCACCCTTTGCCAGGGAGATGGCCAGACCAATGCCTGCGCCAATCAGTGCCGGCAAGAGCCAGCCCAGCATCAGGCTGTAGAAGGGTACATACTGGGAAAGGACGTTGTTCAGCACCGTCAGCTGGAAGCCAGCGGCATTCAGGGCATCCACCACAGCAAAGGCCAGGGTGAAATCAAGTGCCCAGCGGTACACCGCACGGCGCTCACCGATAACACTGTGGAACAGGGACAGCACCACCAGCACAATCACCAAGGGGTAAATGCCCACCAGGAAGGGCACTGCCAGGGAGATGATCTGGGTGAGGCCGATGTTGGAAACCACAAAGCTGAAGAGCACGCCGAACAGCAGCAGTCTCTGATAGCTTACTTTATTATGGAAGAGTTTGTTGAAGAACCAGGCAGTGCCGGAGATGACACCGCAGCTGGTGGTCAGGCAAGCCAGGCCGATAATCACAGCCAGCAACAGGTTGCCTGCCGGGCCAAAGAAGATACCCACTGCGTCCGCCAGCAGCTGGCCGCCGTTGGCGGAATGGCCCAGCACAGAAGCGCTGGTAGCACCAAGGTACGCAAGGGAGCCATAAACAAGAGTCATGAGGAACAGGGCAATAAGGCCTGCCATGAGGCAGACACGGCCAAGAGCCTTGGAGCCTTCCACGCCACGAGCCCGGACAGCATTTACCACCAGGGTGCCGATGGCGATGGAAGCCAAGAGGTCCATGGTCTGGTAACCATCCTGGAAGCCCTGGGCAAAAGCGGACTCCACATAGGAGCCAGTAGCGGGCATGATGTCACCAAGAGGCGCACCGAAGGCCCGCAGGAACATCAGCACCAGGAAAACCAGCAGCACCGGGGTCAGCATCTTGCCCACCCTGTCAATGAGCTTGCTGGGGTTCAGGGCCAGCCAGTAGGTGGCACCGAAGAAGAGGGCCGTATAGATAGCCTGGCCGATGGTCATGGTGTCCTCAGTGAGGAAGGGACGAATGCCGATCTCAAAAGACACAGCCCCGGTACGGGGCACGGCAAACATGGGGCCAATGGTGAGATAGAGGATCACCAGCAGAGCCGTGGCGAAAGCCGGACGGGTCATGCGGGAGATGAACTCGATATACTTGCCCCCCTGCATGGCAATGGCAGCAATGCCCATGAGAGGCAGGCCCACGCCGGTAATCAGGAAGCCCGCCATGGCAGGTACCACGCTCTCACCTGCAGCCTGTCCTAAGGCCGGAGGGAAGATGAGGTTGCCGGCGCCGAAAAAGATGGAAAACATCATGAGCCCCACGCCAAGGAGCTCTCCTTTACTAAGGCTTTTCATTTATTTCTCTCCTAACGCAATCGTACAATGTACGTCCTCGGTGTACAGTTGATGACATATAAAAAATCATGCCCCATGTACCCCGAGCACGACCGAATCAGTACGACTATTGATTTTTGCTGAAGTAATTATAGCACAGAGCCATGTTACAATGCAACACATGATTCAAGAAAATCTCTCTCCAAAGTACACACTCGAAATTATTACATCTTCCCTGCAAATCACTATTTTTTCTCTACCAAGTGTAAACTTGACAGTCTTTTCCTTTCATCATTCTTCCATTGACTTTTTTTAGTACCTAGTATAAAATTCTTTTTAAGTCGTGAATGTTTCTATACTATAGAAAAGGACGTGCACTATGCTGGTACATGAACTTATCAATCAAGGCGCAGCCAATGATCTTGCCATCATTGACCATGAGCGCCGTTTCACTTATGCCGAGCTGCAGGAAGCTGTGAAAAACTGCCGCAACCGTCTCTATGCCGAGGGTGTAAAGCCCGGCGACAGAGTGGCCATCTTCTCCCGCAACAGCGCTGAATTTGTTTTTGTCTACATGGCAGTGGCTTCCCTGGGAGCCATTTCCATCCCCATCAACTTCCAGCTGTCCAACCGCGAGATTGCCTACATCATCAAAGATGCAGGTGCCCGTTTCCTGGTGACCTACGAGCTGCTCAATCTGGTGGACGCCCTGGCCGCCCTGCGCTGCGATATCCGCCTGAAGCAGATTGAAACCAAGAACATTGGCAATCCCAAGGCAGGCCTTGAAAATGCCCCCGGCTTCCCCTCCCATCTGGACGAGCACGCCCCCTGCATGATCATCTACACCTCCGGCACCACGGGCACCCCCAAGGGAGCCGTGCTTTCCCACCGCAATGTGGTGACCAACTGCTACCAGATTTCCCCCTTGGGCTGCCAGTCGGAGCACAATGTGCTCTGCGTGCTGCCCATGTACCACTGCTACGGCTGGACCTGCGCCGTGCTCTACCCCCTGTGGGCGGGAGCCACCATTGTCATCTTGAGCGCCTTCACCCCCAAGGAAACCCTGCGCACCATCAGGGACGAGCATATCACCGATGTGTACTTCGTGCCCTCCATCTGCTCCCTCCTCACCAAGCTGGGCAAACCCGAGGACATGGCCAGCCTGCGGCTGGTAGCCTCCGCCGGCACCACCCTGCCCGTGAAGATTGCCGAGGATTTCAAGGCCAAATTCGGCAAGGACATCTGCGAGGTCTACGGCCTTTCCGAAGCCGCCCCGGTGGTGACCCTGAACCGGCCCAACGCCGTCAAGCTGGGCTCCATCGGCCAGCCCGTGCTGGACATAGAGACCCGGGTGGTGGATGCCATGGGCCACGATGTGCCCCAAGGAGAGCTGGGAGAGCTCATCTGCCGGGGTGAAAACGTGATGCTGGGCTACTGGAACCTGCCCGAAGCCTCCGCCGAAGCCCTAAGGGGAGGCTGGCTCCACACCGCCGATGTGGTGCGGGTAGATGAGGACGGCTACATCTTCATTGTAGACCGCATCAAGGACATGATCATTTCCATGGGAGAGAACATCTACCCCAGGGAAGTGGAGGAAGTCATCTACCAGTTCCCGGGCATCGCCGAAGCCGCCGTCATAGGCATCGAGGACAAGCTGCGGGGCCAGGCAGGAGCCTGCTTCTACAGCCTCCACGAAGGAGCCAGCGTGAATATCCGGGAGCTGAAGAAATTCCTCCAGGAAAATCTGGCCCTCTACAAAATCCCCCGTGAATTCCACGAACTGCCCCATCTGCCCCGCACTTCCACGGGCAAGATTGCCAAGCGCATGATTTGGGACGAGTTCCAGAAGAACAAATAATTTCCACATATAAAGGCGAACAGCTGTGAAGATGAGCATCATCTTCACAGCTGTTTTTGTGTTATTCATCTTATCTTACAGAGGCTTCTTGCTAGGAGTTCCCGCCTTGCGGGGATACGCCTTGGGGGTGGGCTTCAATTTCTTCACCGTCACAATGGCCCGCTTGTCCTCCAGCCCCGGCAAAGTCACTTCCTGACATTTGGAGGCAGAACCTCCAAGCAAGGCAAGCGCCCGGACTGCAGCCTCGGCTTCTTCCGCATACTTAGCCCCCTTCAGCGCCACCAGGAAGCCCCCCTTCTTCACAAAGGGCAAGGTATACTCAGCCAGCACTGGCAAAGCTGCCACGGCGCGGCTCACGGCAAGGTCGAATCTCTCACGGTAAGCCTTGTTCCGCGCCCCTTCCTCTGCCCGGGCATGGACGCAGGTGACTTCCTTCAAGCCCAATTCCTCCACCACTGCCTCCAGGAACCCCACCCGCTTCTGCAGGGAATCCATGAGGGTGAGCTTCAGGTCCGGCCGATAGATTTTCAACGGCACCCCCGGGAAGCCGGCGCCCGTGCCCACATCAATCACCGTGGCCCCTTCTGCAAACAGTCCCGTTTCCAAAGCCGTCAGGCTGTCCACCATGTGCTTCACTGCCACCTCATGGGGCTCCGTAATGGCGGTGAGATTCATCTTTTCATTCCACTCGATGAGCATTTCATAATATCTGGCAAACTGGGAAAGCTGCCTTTCCTCCAGGGGCATATTTGCCGCCTCAGCTGCTTCCCTCATTATATCTTGAAACATTTTGTCTCCTTCCAGCGCACTCATATACTGGCAAATCATCCCTCCAACGTGACCCCGGTCACAGTCAAAGGATAATAAATGTAGTATAAAATGTCTAAAAGCCCCTTGTCAACGGGGCGCCGGCTCCATCAACCATCGTACACTCTGCACAAACTATACGTTACAGTTATCGTATTATTCTAATTAAATATTGGCATTTTTTGTCAAAACAGCTATAATTATCACAATCACCATTTGGCATAGTGACTATGCCGGTAACATATATCACAGCATTTTGCCAGTCAAAGGAAAGCAAGGGACTGGCCATACAGAAAGGATGTTACTTATGAAAAAGGAAAATGTGAACTACGCTTCTCTTGAGCTCCATCGGGAAAGCCAGGGCAAGATTGAAGTCATGAGCAAGGTGCCCCTGGCCACCCAGCGGGACCTTACCCTGGCCTACAGCCCCGGAGTGGCAGCCCCCTGCCTGGCCATCAAAGACGAGCCGGAGAAGATTTACGACTATACTTCCAAGGGCAATCTGGTGGCTGTAGTCACCAACGGCACCGCCGTCCTGGGCCTGGGCTCCATTGGCGCCGGGGCAGGCCTCCCCGTCATGGAGGGCAAGGCCATTCTCTTCAAGGGCTTTGC
>CAJOIN010000132.1 GCA_905234515.1 uncultured Selenomonas sp. | reverse complement strand
TCTACCGCATAATCAAAGTACTTCTGCTTGGCCTTGAGTTCATCATCAAGCGGCTGCATATCCAGAGCCTTCACCGGGCAGACCTGGGCGCAGTTGCCGCAGCCCAGGCAGTCCAGGGTGGACACGGCCATAGTGAAATTGTATTCCTTCAGAGCCGGAGCCTTGGGGTTCTTGGAGAGCATGCCCTCTGGAGCAGCAGCCTTCTCCTCGTCCGTCATGAGCACGGGGCGGATAGCAGCATGGGGACAGACGAAGGAGCACTGGTTGCAGCTGATACACTTGTCCACATTCCACACAGGCACCTTGATGGCCGTGCCGCGTTTCTCATAGGCAGCGCCGCCTACAGGGAAAGTACCATCCACCATGTCTTCTGCAAACTTGGAAACAGCCAGCTTATCGCCCTCCTGGCGGTTCATGACCCGCTGTATCTCGGTGATGAAAGCAGGCTCATCCCGCTTCACCTCTGCCTCGTCCTGAGCCTCAGCCCAGGAGGCAGGCACCTCTACCTTGTGGAGAGCTTCTACGCCCTGATCAACAGCGCCGTTGTTCATATCCACGATGTTCTGGCCCTTCTTGCCATAGGCCTTCACAATGGAATCCTTCAGCAGGTCAACAGCCTTGTCAATGGGGATGATGTCAGCCAGCTTGAAGAACCCTGCCTGCATGACCATGTTGAAGCGGCCGCCAAGCCCCAGCTCCTGGGCAATCTTCACAGCATTCACCGTATAGAACTCGATTTCGTTCTTGGCGATATAGCGCTTCATGTAGGCTGGCAGATGCTTAGTCAGCTCCTCATCGCTCCAGACAGTGTTCAGCAGGAACTTGCCGCCCTTGCGGAGACCTGCCAGCAGGTCATAGTTGTAAACGTAGGACTGCTGGGAGCAGGAGATGAAGTCAGCCCGGTTAGGGGCTGGTGATGGGCAGCTTGCCAAATCGCAGATGGCTCATGGTGATACCGCCGGACTTCTTGGAGTCATAGGCAAAGTAAGCCTGTGCATACATGTCCGTGTTGTCACCGATAATCTTGATAGCCTGCTTGTTGGCACCTACGGTACCATCGGAGCCGAGACCCCAGAACTTGCAGGCAGTGGTGCCTTCCGGCGTGAGATTAACATCGGAGTTCACGGGAGCCAGGCTCTTGCCCGTCACATCATCCTCAATACCAATGGTAAAGCCATCAAGAGGAGCATCCTTCTTCAGGTTTTCAAACACGGCAAAAATCTGGTCCGGCGTGGTATCTTTGCCACCCAGGCCGTAACGGCCGCCAACGATGACGGGATTTAGGTCGGAATTGTAGAAAGCGCTCTTTACATCCAAATAGAGAGGTTCGCCGATGGCGCCTGGCTCCTTGGTGCGGTCAAGCACTGCTACCTTCTTCACGGTCTTGGGCAGGAACTTGAAGAAATGCTCCAGAGAGAAAGGACGATAGAGGTGTACGGACAGGAGGCCTACCTTCTCACCGTTCTGGTTCAGGTAGTCCACAGTCTCCTGGACAGCCTGACACACAGAACCCATGGCAATGATGATGCGGTCTGCATCCTTGGCGCCATAGTAATCAAAGAGATGATGCTCACGACCCGTAACCTTGGCCAGCTCAGCCATGCATTCCTCTACCAGGGCAGGTATAGCGTCATAGTACTTGTTGACAGCTTCCCTCTCCTGGAAGTAGATATCCGGATTCTGGGCAGTGCCGCGGATAACCGGTGCATCAGGATTCAAAGCCCGGTCACGGAATGCCTTCACAGCCTCCCAATCCAGAATCTTGCTCAGGTCATCGTAATCAATGAGCTCGATCTTCTGAATCTCATGAGAGGTGCGGAAACCATCAAAGAAGTTGATGAAAGGCACACGACCCTTAATAGCCACCATATGAGCCACTGCAGAAAGGTCCATAACCTCCTGGACGCTGTTCTCGCAAAGCATGGCGCAACCAGCCTGACGGGCAGACATCACATCCTGATGATCGCCAAAAATATTAAGAGAGGAAGCAGCCAGAGCACGAGCGCTGACATGGAAAACGCCCGGCAGAAGTTCACCTGCTACCTTATAGAGATTCGGAATCATAAGGAGGAAGCCCTGGGAAGCCGTATAAGTGGTAGTCAGGGCACCTGCCTGCAAGGAACCATGAACAGCGCCTGCGGCACCGGCCTCAGACTGCATCTCAATGACGCGGACCTTCTGGCCGAACAGGTTCTTCTGCCCCTTGGCAGCCATTTCATCTACGTGCTCAGCCATAGGCGAAGACGGCGTAATAGGATAGATAGCCGCCACGTCAGTAAAGGCGTAGGACACGTAGGCGGCAGCTGTGTTGCCGTCCATGGTTTTCATCTTTTTGCTCATTTTTGTTATGCTCCCCTCTTTAAGATGATATTGAAGCTTAGCAAACATTCGTCAATGAAATAGTACACAATTTCACCACTTCATTGACACTAATTATACACCCTATAAAAACGCCTGTAAACAATAAGCGCTACTGCCAAAACAGACAAAAGTGCCATCTGCTTGACTAGTAGCGCCTAATTATTTCTCTATGATGTTTTCCTGTGCCATTCTGCTATGACGTCTGCCATAAACAAAGTAAAGCACTATCCCAAAAACACTCCATATCCAGAAGCGCTCCCAAGTCATGGAAGAAAGATTATACATGATATAGCCGCAGCTGATGATGGAAAGAACTGCCACCAGATTCACCGCAGGGCACTTAAAAGGACGTTTAGCCTCGGGATACTTCCTGCGCAGAACCATCACTGCCACAGAGGAAACCAGGAAGGCAAACAGCGTTCCCACGCTGCACATCTCAGCCACCACATTAATGGGGGTAAAACCACTGACCAGTGCCACTGCCACCCCCACCACAATGGTAATGCGATGAGGTGTCATAAACCTGGGATGCACCTTACAGATGGATTTTGGAATAAGTCCATCACGGCTCATGGCGAAGAACTCACGGGTCTGAGCATAAATCATAACCAAAAGCACCGTAGTCAGTCCGGCAATAGCACCAGTGCCCACCAGTGCCGAACCGAAACGATAGCCAAGCTCTCTGAGCACAAAGGCCACAGGTTCAGCATTATCCAGCTGTGTATAACTCACATTGCCTGTCATAACAGCAGTAACACCCACATACAGAAGCGTGCATATCAAAAGCGATGCAATGATTCCCACAGGCATATCCCTGGCGGGATTGCGCGTTTCCTCTGCAGCAGTAGCAATAGAATCCACCCCTAGGTAAGCAAAAAAGATTACTGCCGCGCCAGCAGATATTCCAGCCCAACCAAACGGCATAAACGGCTCCCAGTTGGCAGTATCCACAGAGGGACCAACCAAAAACAGGAAGATAAAGATGGCCAGCAATTTTACTGCCACTAAAAACTTGTTAACAGTCACACTATCATGTATGCCACGTACCAGCAAAGCAGTAAGGAACAGGGTTATCAACACGGCAGGAAGATTTACAAGCCCCCCCTCTGCTGGTACCTTGATAAATGCCTCAGGGATATTAAAGCCCATTAAGCGCAGAAGTCCCGTTACATAAGCTGACCATCCACCTGCCACGGCACTGGCACCTACAGAATACTCCAACACCAAGTTCCATCCCACCAGCCAGGCCCACAACTCCCCAACTGAAGTATAAGCATAGGCATAAGCACTTCCAGCTACGGATACCATGGAAGCCAATTCAGAATAAACCAGACTAACAAAGCCACATGTGATACCTGCCAGCAGGAAAGAAACCATCAAAGCCGGTCCTGCATACTGGGCTGCTGCCACTCCTGTCAAAACGAAGATGCCTGTGCCTACAATGACGCCTATCCCCAGCATGGTAACATCCAGTGCACCCATTTCTCGTTTTAATTTTGTTTTTTTTACATCGGACTGATATGCTCCTATGCTTTTGGTGCGAAAAATCCCCACCAAACTCCCTCCTTTAACCTCATCTGAAAATAAGCTACGAATCCTGCTTGTTTTCCTGCACCAACAGATAAAGACTCAACACCACACTGTCCTCAGTCAGATAACGGGGATCAAAAATCCGCAAATCTAACAATTTAGTAAGTGTTTCTGAAACCACCCTGGTATTCTGCTCGTTAGAACCAAAGAGCTGATACAAATCCGGGGTGGCCGTATAATCATACCCATTGACCTTTATGAACAGAAGAAGTGTTGATGTCATAAGGTGCGCCATTAATTCTCGGCATTTCTTTTCATCCCCTGTCACAGAAACAGCATCAGCAAATAAAGCTTTTATCAGCCTTGTTGCATACGCACTGAAGCCAATCTTCCTAACAATATCAGCCAAGGCTTGAGCTTCTTCTTCAAACATCGAAACCAGGGACTGATTGCGCTCAATCAAGGCCGGACTCTCCTGCAGTGATACCACATTAAGCTGTGCATAGTCGGACATCACATGCAGAATGTGCCTGACTGCCGCTGCCTCACGAATAAAGAATTGTTCCAAAGGCGCCTGCGGATTTTGCAGCTTATAAAGCTCATATTGGCGCATAATGACATCTTTCATGCGAGAGCGAAGCTTTTTGCTGGCAGGAACAGACGTTATATAATTGAGCATCAGGATGCCTCTGGTCCTGATGTGCCCAAAAAATACACAATTCTCAATGCCAGTTAGCCCCACATCCGGCATAGGCAAATCCATAAGCTCCTCAGTGAAGATATCCCTGCACTGAACCATGCCTTCCCGCATCTCAACCACTTCGAAAACTGAGAATCGTGCATGGAGCAAATCCCTCAATATGTCTTGAGCAGTAATGCTCAGGCTATTCTTTCTCTCCTCATAGTAGTGACGAAGAGGCGTCCTGTCATTGGCCAGCAAGTGGTAATCAAACATAAAGTAATCCCAAAAACTGAGCCAGAAAGCACTTTGCTCGTCATCCTCATAGGCATTAGGCAAAGGAGATTCATAGGCAGGTCCGCAAAAAATACGCACAGCTCTCTCGCTGTCCTTGCTGTATTCCTTGCGTTGAAAATAAGCACTTACATCCTTCAGCACAGCATCCAACTCTTCATTTAGACGAGTCACACTCTCAGATGCTTCCTCATACTCCGTCCCTAAGCGATGATAAAAATCCTCTTCTGTGCGTCGGGGAGGCAAAGAAAACACCTCATCAAGATAGAAGGACTCCTCCACATCGTTAAGAAAGGCCTCGTAATTATCCTGCCATCCCATCTCAGTCAAATAGGTATAAAAATCCTTGAGCATTTTTAGCCAGGCCTGGACAGGACCTTCCTGTAGAACAAAATTTTCATGAGCATCTGCGTAACGGTAAAGGATTTCCTGATAGTCAAAAATAGACAAAGAACCAAAGGAATCCAACTGCTGCTCATCAAGATATGTAAGCAACAATTCCACCAGGCTCCATATCCTGCGCATATCCTTGTCATCGGCACCACACCAAGCCCGTTTACGCAAGTATCGTTCCACCCATTCCTTGGGAAGAATATCCTCAGCAAAATGATTCTCTTTATAAAATTCAGCAACAAGCCCGTACACATTATCATACATCTAAAAAAACTCCCGTTAGCCATATTCAGCACAACGCGGATAATTATACCATAATACCGTCCTGAACACAAAAAGAAACATAAAAAAGCACCCCGCAGGGTGCTTATCGACTTAACCGGCAACTTCCTATCCTCCCAGCCCGTCTCCAGGCAAGTACTTTCGGCCTCTTGGTGCTTAACTACTGTGTTCGGAATGGGAACAGGTGGAA
>CAJOIN010000131.1 GCA_905234515.1 uncultured Selenomonas sp. | reverse complement strand
CCCGTGATACCATTGCGGTGACTGATGTGGGGCAGCACCAGATGTGGGCGGCCCAGTTCTTTAATGTTTATGAGCCGCGCCATTTTCTTACCTCCGGCGGCCAGGGAACCATGGGCTATGGCCTGCCTGCGGCTATGGGGGCCAAGCTGGGGAGGCCTGACAGCCCCGTGGTGCTTTTCACCGGCGACGGCAGCATCATGATGAACTGTCAGGAGTTTGCCACCATTGCGGACAATGACATCGACCTGAAGGTGGTCATCCTCCACAACAGCATCCTGGGCATGGTGGCGCAGTGGCAGAGATTGTTCTACAGCCACCACTATTCCCAGTCGGTGCTGAAGGGCAAGACGGACTTCGTGAAGCTCTCCGAGGCCATGGGGGTGAAGGGCTATCGCCTGACCAAGAAAGAAGAACTTGATTCAGTCCTGCCCAAACTGCTGGCAGAGAAGGGCCCTATGCTCATAGATGTGATCATACCCGAGGACGAAGACGTGCTGCCCATGGTGCCCGGCGGCAAGCGGCTTGATCAGATGGTCTTGGGAGGGGATAAGTAATGGGAGATAAGTTGCAAATGGAGAATATGCAGAAATACCTTTTGGCCATCCTGGTGGACAACAAGCCCGGTGTTCTGACCCATGTGTCAGGCCTCATCAGCCGCAGGGCCTTCAATATCGAGAGCATTTCTGCAGGCTATACTGAGGAGCCGGAGGTCACCCGCATCAACATCGTGGTGTCCGTGGAAAGCGACAGGGAACTTGAGCAGGTGGTGACCCAGCTCTCCAAGCTCATTGATGTCATCAAAATCGTGAACCTCACCAGGCTGCCCAGCATTGCCCGGGAGCTGGTGCTGATAAAGATTAAGGCCGGCAAGGAAAGTCGCGCCGATATCAAAAATATCGTGGAGATTTTCCGTGCCAAAATCGTGGACATCAGTCCTGAGAATGTGGTGGTGGAGCTGACTGGCCAGCAGAGCAAGATCGATGGCTTCATAGATATGTTTGCTGATTACGAAATCATAGAGATTGCCCGCACCGGAGCCATTGCCCTTTCACGTGGCCCTGTTCCTGTGAAGGAAATGTGAGAGGCAAGAAGGAATTGGCCTCTTGGCGGCGAATACGTGTAAACAGATGGATTAGCGGTTATTACCCTGTGCGGAAGGGAGAGATATTTATGGCAGGCAAGGTAAAAAACTGTCCAAAGTGCGGCAAGCTTTTTGCTGACTACGGCGCCCACATGTGCCCCGATTGCGAGGACAAGATGCGGGAGAAGGAAGCGGAGGTAGTAAACTACGTTCGGGATAACCCCAAGGCCAAAGTGGTGGAAATAATCGAAGCCACCGGTTGCAGCGAGCAGCTTATCAAGAAGCTGATTCGGGAGGGGCGCTTCGAGCAGGTGGGCGTGAAGATGACCTACCCTTGCGAGAAGTGCGGCGCCCCCATTATCAGCGGCAAGCTCTGCCAGAACTGCATGGAATCCATGCGCAACGAGCTGCAAAAGCAGGCTGCGGGTGTAGTGGCCGCCCGTCAGGCAGCTTCTGCCAACCGTGGTCAGGGCATGCATTCCAAGGATAAGGACCGCAAATAGTAGTTTACATGAGAAAATGGGCGAAAAAACGAGATATTCAAAGATAATTTTACTTAAATGGCTAAAAGCAGGAGTTAAGGCTCCTGCTTTTTTTTTCGATAGTAAAGGCAGAAGCAAAGAAGCAGTAGTATAATGTGAAACTGACCGTTCGACTGCGCCTCCCTAAAGAGGCTTGCTTCGCGGAGTTTTACAGTAAAGGGTGGTGAAAGACAATGTATGTGAGCAATAACAGCGCTCTGCAGTCTCTGGCCAGCTTGTATGCCAATGACCACGTGAAGAGCGTGAAAAAGGCTCAGCAGGCAGAGGGGACGAGCTTCAAGGATGAACTGGTACTCTCGCAGGAAGCCCAGAGCTTCAGCGATATGCTAAGTGAGCTGAAGACCATGGACGAGGTGCGCCAGGACAAGGTAGCCGAGCTGGGTCAGCAGATGGATTCCGGGCGCTATCGGGCTGATGCCGGTGACATCGCGGACAGCATACTCAAGATGCAGTTCTAAATGATTTTCATTGGAGGCATTATATGTGGCAGGAGTTATTGGACATTTTGCGCAAACTGGGGAATGATTACAGCGTTGTAGAGGCTCTTGGCAAGCAAAAGCATGCGGCTCTGGTGGGGGTGGATATGAAGACCCTGGACAGACTGGTAAAGCGTGAGGCTGATTTGGCTGAGTCCATCAAGAAAAGCGAGTCTGCCCGGCAGGAATTATGTGTAAAGCTTATCAAGGCATATCCCGGTATAACCCCCGAAATGAAGATGCAGGAAGCATACCAGCTCGCGGGTCCCTTGGCCCGCGAGCTGAAGAGTGCCCATGAGACCCTCAGCCAGGTGGTGGACAGGGTCAAAGCCCAGGCGGAAATCAACAATATTCTGGCCATAGGCGCATTGGATGCTGTAAACCAGCGCCTTGGCAGACTGGCCGGCGCCACTGTGGACCCTGTGTATGGCAGGGGCGGCGGGGAGCATGTCAGCCATAGCCGCAGATTTGAGTATGATGCGTAAGGTATGAGATGCAGCAATTATCGAGGTATAGCTTATGAAGAAGCAGGAACCGGGGCAGACTATGAAGGAAGCCATTGCCATTTTGAGAAAACAGCTGCTCCTGGGTAATACTTGTGTAGATTGGCTGCGTATATTGAAAGAGGCCATGATTCATAGTGACGGTGCGGTAATTTCGGGAGCTGTCCAGGCCTTGGAACCGGCTTTGGGAGATTACAGCCGGCTTGTGGAAGAGCAGGCTGCCTTCCTTGAAGAACAAGGAAGCCCCCGGATGTCGGCCCTTGTAGCCAGACTGCCGGACTCTGTGGAAAGGGATGTGGCCTTTCGGCTGGTGGACAAAGTGACCGTCTTGGGGAAAAAGCTGAGGGAAGACATATCACTGAACCAGGAGCTCATGAGCCGCAGCAAGAAATACATAGACTTTCATGTAAACCTGATGAGCGGCGCGCAGGCCGGTACCATCTATGCCCCACCGGGAGGGCCCGGCAGAGACGGTGGCCGCGAGAGAAAGATGTTTGATTCCAGCGTTTGAACGCTGTGCATAGAAAGTAGAGGGATGAAGATGCGTTCCACATTTGCAGGACTCAATACCATGGTGCGGGGCATCAATGCCAACCAGCTTTCGGAAAATACCGTTGGTCACAATATTTCCAACGCCAACACAGAAGGTTATTCCCGCCAGCATGTGAACCTGGCAGCCGTGGACATGAGAAAGGAAAATTCCCTCTACGGCCAGGTAGCAGTGGGCCAGGGGGTGGACTCCATCTCTCTCACCCGCGCCCGGGATATATACGCAGACAGGCAGTATTGGAGCGAGAACTCCACCAGCGCCTACTATCAGTCCAGGCAGAAGGAATATGACAAGATAGAGGCTATCTTCAACGACACATCCCTGGAAAATGTGCAGAATTCCATCCAGGAATTCTACAAGGCCTGGTCGTCCCTGTCCGCCCAGGCCAGCGATTCCTCCACCCGTATCACCGTGGTGGAGAAGGGCAAGGTCTTTGCAGACCGCATCCATACCGCAGCCCAGAAGATGCAGGAGCAGATAGAGGCCAACTACAAGGATATGGAGCTGAATATCGGCAGGATTAACGACTACACAGACCAAATTGTGCAGCTGAACCGCAGTATCATGAGCACCGAGGCCACGGGAGCCATGGCCAATGACTTGCGTGATCAGCGTGATCTTTTGGTGGACAAGCTTTCGGGGTTTGTGAACCTGAACATCTATGAGGACAGCAACGGCATGTACAGCGTGGTGTCCAACGGCGTGTCCCTGGTGAACGGCATCAATAAGCTGACCCTGGAGCTTTCAGACCCCATAGCCAATGATACTTATGGCGTCAATGATTATACGGTGCTTTTGAAAGAATCCGGCATTTCCTACCAGCCTACTAATGGCACCCTGAAAGCCCAGATGGATCAGATTGCCGAGGACAAGTCGTATATTGATTATCTGGCGAGAATGTCTGCTTTCATGCTCACCACCTTCAACCATCAGCACCAGCAGGGCATAGGTATTGACAGCGCAGCCTGCGATGCCACTTATGACGGCACAACAATCCTTATCGAGACGGCAGACGGGACAGCTCAGACGGGCACGGCGGGCTTGAATTTTTACGGTGCCACCAATGTGAACTATATCTGGGATGAAACCAACCATTGCATCATTGCCGATACCTATGATGTGATTGACAGCACTACCGGCAGAGGCTGGACCATGATGGTAGCCACCAATTCCACCACAGAGGCAGGGGTGACGGTCTACAGCACCGCCGCCACTATCAATGGCACCATAGCTTCTACGGAGACTTTGGACGGCATCAATATCATCAATGCTCTGGAAGTCAATACCCTTCTCACTGCCGAGGATGGCCAGAATCTGGTGGCGGCCAGGCAGTGGGGCACCACTTCCACCCCAACAGCCACGGGCATTACCGGGGTTGTGGCAGAGGCCAACGGCACAGGGGATGGCACCAATGCAGTTGACATGAGCACCCTTTTCAATATGAACAAGGAAAATACCGTCACGGACTATGTGGCTATAGGCCTTGGCTACACCGATGTGCGCGCCGTAGGCACTATCTCCCTGGAGGCCTACTACAACCAGCGCATGACTGCCCTGGGCAGCGATGCGGAAACCATGGATTCCAAGGTGACGGCACAGGACGAAGTGCTGGTACAGGTGAATGAATGGCGGCAGTCCGTTTCGGCGGTGAACTGGAACGAGGAACTTACCAACATGATTATGTTCCAGCAGGGCTACAGCGCCTGCTCCCGCTGCCTCACCACCATGGACGAAATGCTGGA
>CAJOIN010000130.1 GCA_905234515.1 uncultured Selenomonas sp. | reverse complement strand
GAAAGTCCCCCAAAATGCAGTTACCGCCAGGATATCGCTCTATTCCTTCTATCGGACTGGCGGTGAAGCGGATTCGTATTTCGATAATGTTTCCCTCACCATGAATAGCAGTGCAGCAGCGCCTTCTCCGGCGGTAAAAGGATCAGGCTTGATCGTGAATGGAACAGCTTCCGACGGAATGAGGGGCTGGGTAGATCCTGATGGGCTGTGGCAGACCTCTACCAACTATGACGGCGTAAAGGAATACGATTCCTATTACTTCCACCCCAAAGGATACCGGGGCTCGAACGGCACACGTATCTATCAGGATGTAAATATAAGCAGCTATAGAGGCATGGTCGCTACGCTTTCCGCACAAAACCGCGCCTATGGCTCCGGCAACGATTACAGCATGCTTAAGATGGAGTTCTTCGATTCGTATGGCAACCTTATAGACTCTGCATCTTCAGCGATGGATCAAGGAACTTCTACATGGCACCTTATCCAAGTCTCGGCGAACGTCCCCCAAAATGCAGTTACTGCCAGGATATCGCTTTATTCCTTCTATCGGACTGGCAGTGAAGCAGATTCGTATTTCGATAATGTTTCCCTCACCATGAATAGTAGTGCAGCAGTGCCTTCTCCAGTGGTAAAAGGATCAGGCTTGATCGTGAATGGAACCGCTTCCGACGGAATGAGGGGCTGGGTAGATCCTGATGGGCTGTGGCAGACCTCTACCAACTATGACGGCGTAAAAGAATACGATTCCTATTATTTCCACCCCAAAGGATACAGGGGATCGAACGGCACACGTATCTATCAGGATGTAAATATAAGCAGCTATAGGGGCATGGTCGCCACGCTTTCCGCACAAAACCGCGCCTATGGTTCCGGCAACGATTACAGCATGCTTAAGATGGAGTTCTTTGATTCGTATGGCAACCTTATAGATTCTGCATCCTCAGGGATGGATCAAGGAACCAGTACATGGCACCTTATCCAAGTCTCGGCGAAAGTTCCCCAAAATGCAGTTACCGCAAGGATATCGCTCTATTCCTTCTATCGGACTGGCAGTGAAGCGGATTCGTATTTCGATAATGTTTCCCTCACGACGGATTTGGAAAGAGTCGAGTTATACTGAAGATATTTCTTACCTAAGGAGCTGAACGTCATGAAAACCATCCAACAAATCCCCTTCGCCGTCCTCGGAACAGGTGCGGCCTTCACGGTTCTCTGGGGCGTTGCTGATCCCGTGGCGGCATATGCCGAGGTGAAGGTTGTTGAGGTAGATGACTACTACATTGTAGGGGATGGCCCCGATGAGACCATGGCAGTGGCCAAGGAATACACCAAAGCCAGGGCGCGGCGGGCTGCCAGCGAGAGGGCGGGCGTTTTCGTGGCGGCATTGTCCGAGGTGAAGATGGGAAAGCTTACCCGGGACGAAGTGCGAACCATTTCCTCAACTGTGCTGGAGGTTCTGGATGTTTCTGTTACTCCTGTGCCGGTGCAAGTGGAAACCGACAGCGGCTCCTTTTCCGTTCTCCGTCTCCACTGTCACATGGTGGCCAAGGTGGACACGGAGAATGTCATGGAACAGCTACGGATGGATATCATCAAAAGGGAGGCAGCTGTAAAGAAGAACCAGGTACTGGAGAAGGAGTTTGATGCCATCGATGCGAATGTGGTAAGGATCAAGGAGGAGTACAAGACGGCCGATGCTTCGGGAAAGGAACGGCTGAACCAGGAGATGAAGGCCAATGAACGCAGGTTCGAGGCGATGGAGTGGTGCAGGAAAGGGGACAGCTACAGCCTCTTCGAGGAAGGGGGAGATAAGGAGGCTGTGGTGTGCTACAACAAGGCTCTTGAAATCGATCCCACCTACGCCAACGCATGGGTCTGCCTTGGCCTTATCTACCACGTCACCTTAACCGAATCCGATGAAAAGTATTTTCGGAAGGCCGTGGAGTTGGAGCCGGAGAATGCTCTTTACTGGGACTATCTCGGGGACAGCCTTTTAGTTTTCGCTGGTTCCAGGGGAACCAGCGAAAACTTTGAAGAGTGCGTTGCATGCTACGAAAAAGCCACAAAGCTTGATCCCGGAAATCCTGATTATTGGCTACACCTTGGCCGTGCCTATAAAACATGGAGTTGGAAGGAGGTGCGGGAAAGCCTGAGCTTCCTAGAGAACGATAGTCAGAAGCGGCAATTAATGGAACTGTGCAACAAGGCCATTGCCTGCTACAACAAAGCGATTGAGTGCAATCCGGGCGTTGCACATTTCTGGTATGAGCTTGGCGACATCTATCGCCTCAGACTGGACCAGGAGGACAAGGCTGAGGAATGCTATCAAAGGGCCGATGAAATCAAGCGGGTATCTGGCGCAGGCCAAAAGGGATAACGCTCCCCGTGAGAGAGTTCACTTTTGGCGGAGGAAGAAATTGTTTATGAAGATGAAAACCGGTTGGGAGGAATTCAAGATGAAAAATAGGATGGCAAAATGTTTCGTCCTTGCTATGGCTTTCTGGATGAGCCTGTCTGCTGCGGCAATGGCTGCGATTAGCCCCTTCTCCGATGTACCGATGGATCATTGGGCGGAAGACGCCATTATGCGCCTGCATAGGGACGGATACCTTCATGTGGGAGACGACAGGAGATTCGATGGTGAGGCGTCTGTGACATATTACGATATGGCCTATATGCTGGGGAGACTGGTGAGCAAGATGGGTGGTGCGACCTCAGGAACTGTTCCTTTCGGCGATGTCCCCCAAAACCACTGGGCATATCAGCGGGTAGGCATTGTGGCGGAAGAGGGTATAATGGAGGGATTCAGCGATGGAACCTTTCGGGGTGACAAGGCCATTACCCGTGGCGAAATCGCCATTCTCTTGGACAAGATGCTCTCACGGAAGGGACTCAGTGATTACAGCGAAATGTCCTTCGGCGATGTGCCGAAAAGCCACAAGGCCTACAAAGCTGTGTGCAGTGTGTGCCACAAGGGGATCATGGAAAGCCATCCTTTGAATGGCAACTTCTACGTGGATAAATACATAACCCGCTATGAAGTGGTGAAGCTTTATCCTAAGTTGATTGAACTGGTGATCAAATGAGTCGATGGGGGAGACGACATAATTTTCTGCTTGAGGAAATAAAAAAACTTCAGGAGCTTCCGCAGCGCGCACTTCATGCTTGTTGCTTAACTCCTGAATACGAGATCTAATCATTTTTCGATAGTTTTCAGGAAGCGCTGATTAAATGAGCTTTTGTCATTGTCGAAGGATTTTTCTGTCAGGCAAGAAAGATGCCGTGAAGTCGTAGCAGAGCTACGTCGAACGGCATCTGACGCAGCATGACAGGAAAAGACTCGGTAAGGGCAAAAGGGAATTAATCAGTGTTTCCTTTATTTCCTTTACTACTTCAAGGATAGACTGCCTGAAAGACTCAACCATCCCGATCATCACTCTATTTAGATGGTCATCGTAGGTAGGTTGGTGCTTCTTTGGGAAGTCGTGGGAAATAATTGCCAACTGATCATCAAGAAGCTGATTAATCCTAATCTCCAAGTTCGTTGTATCCATGTCGAACACCTCCCTATAGCGTATTTCGACAAGAGAAAGGAAAATCCTCTTGAGAAGAATCGTCAAAAAGACAGTGAAAGTGTGGCTGATTCCGTGGCGGCCTTAGCCGAAGTTCGCATGATTGAGGCGGATGGGTACTATATCATGGGGGACGGGCCGGAGGAGAATGCTACTGTGGCCAAGGAAAGAGCCCGGGCAGATGCCAGGCGGGCGGCCAGCGAGCAGGCGGGGCTGTATGTGGCGGGGATGACCGAGGTGAAGAAGGGGAAGCTCACCCGGGATTTACTTGATTCATTGATATCAGGTCTCGCCTCTTTCAAGCATCTTTCTTACGGTCTTGTCAAAATCTGAATCAATTCGTTGGTGCTTGTTGAATTCATTGTATTCCTCGATGGCTTTGGCATCAGCCTGATTTTTTGATATGCTGCCTTTATTGGTCAGTATCTTGTAGCGACGGAACTCCAGAAAAGCGTTGATGCTTTCGGCGAACTGCTCCATGGTGAAGGCTTGCTCGTTTTCGATTAAGTCTTCGATGTAATCAAAATATCCCGTCACAGCCCGCTCCAGTCGCTTTATTTGATTTTCGTCCAGGTAGTTTTTGGCTACAGTCACATCAGATTTCAAGATGCGCCCCTCAGGGGCGTTCTTCCAGGTGGTCAGCCCCATGTGCTCCTTTTCCCTGTCTGCACGATGATAGATGATTTCTGCCGCTGTCTCTCCTGCAATGGCATAGTGGAATTTGTTTTGTACCATGGCATAAAAGTCATGGGTTACTTTTGCATGCTTGTCATAGTCAATACTGCACTCAGCAAAGATATCCGTTATCTGCTGCCAGATACGGCGCTCGCTGGCACGTATGGAACGCACCCGCTCCAAGAGTTCGCGGAAATAGTCCTTGCCAAAGGCCGTCTTGCCCTGCTTCAGGCGGTCATCGTCTAATACAAAGCCCTTCAGCATATATTCTTTGAGTATCTTTGTGGCCCAGATGCGAAATTGGGTGGCTCGTTTGGAGCTTACACGATAGCCAACGGAAATGATGGCGTCAAGATTGTAGAAAGTCTGTTTTCTGTTAACAGACCTTTGTCCTTCTTGGGCAACTATTGAGATTTCCTCAACAGTTGCCTCCTTGTCAAGTTCTCCCTCATCATATATGTTTTTTAGATGCAGGGAGATATTGCTGATAGAACAATCAAAAAGTGTCCCCATGGCCTTTTGGGTTAGCCAAATATTGTCATCCTTTATTAGAGCGTTGACGGTTACCTGCTCCGCCTCGGCTTTATAGAGCAGGAACTGCATTTGCTTATCTGCCATTGCTTTGCACCTCCGATAGGAATAATCTTACTTATCTAGCACAATAAGTTATCTTTACCATAGTATAGCATAGATGCCTCTTGCTTGCAGTACATTTGTGCGGCTGATTGTCATTGGAATGGCAAGAAAATGCCAAAATTGTCATTGACAA
>CAJOIN010000129.1 GCA_905234515.1 uncultured Selenomonas sp. | reverse complement strand
TACATGGCATTCATACGGTCTATGAGCGTCTTCATCTGGCCAGACATCTCATAGTAGTAGATGGGCGTCGCCCAGCAAACGACATCGGCATTCAGCACATTTTCCATAATGGACGGTACATCGTCCTTGAATACACAGACGCCGGTTTTCTGGCACGACAGGCAGCCGATGCAGAACTTGATTTCCTTGCCTCGGAGGGAAATGAATTCCACGTTGTTTCCAGACGCCTTTGCGCCTTCGGCAAACTGCTCTGCCAGGGCATTGCTGTTGGAGCCCAGGCGGAGGCTGGTTGAGATGACTACTACCTTTTTCATTTCTATTGTGCTGTTTTGAGGAAATCCGCCACGACCATAGGTATGGTGTCAATGAGTTTGAGGGAACGGACCATATCGGCGGTACCGTCCTTGTATTTCCGGAAATGCGCAGTTTGGACATGGGCTTCGTAGGCCTGCTTGTCGGCATACACTTCCAGGATGTAAACTTTGCAAGGATCTGACACGTCCTGCATGGAGAACAGGGCGATGACACCAGGTTCCGTCGCCATTGACACTCGGCCTACCTCCGCGGCATATTCCAGGTAAGCATCCAGTTTCTCCGGGTCGATTTCGATCTCTGCAAGCCGGACAACCCTTTCTCCATACTCCCTTACTGGGATATCAGCCCCGAACAACCTCCTTGCGTTATCAGACAGGACAGCTCGCGGGTCCAGGCCCAAAGACGGAAGGTGCTGCTGCAAGGACGCTTTCGCCCCAACCAGAGCCGATGCAGCGACATAAGGATAGTCAGAGCCATAGAGCAGATGGTCGGCAGTGGTAATGGTGAGCAAAGCACGGATCGCATCGTCAGTCGCGGCACCGGCCAAGTCGAAATAAAGACGGGAAACATTTGCATCAACGTCCACAGGTTGCATATAACCCTGCTTCACCATTACCGGCAGAAGTCCCTTGAAACGCGGGAGTGCGTTTGGCAGGAAAGAGCCACAGTGCGGTACTACCACCTTGAGATCCGGATAACGGACCAGAACATCGTGGGCGACCAGATTGAGAATAGCTCTTGTGGTCTCTGCCAAGTACTCGTACGATGCCAGCGGGACATCGGCAATCAGTTTGTAGTTTACGGCGGATGGCTTATGCGGATGCGTGAGAATGACTGCCTTGCGCGCATTCAGTACTTCCATCAGCGGTTCCAGTTCAGGATCGCCCAGATACTGTCCATAGCTATTGGAAGCCAGTTTGATGCCGTCAGCCTTAAGAACATCCAGCGCATAGACCGCTTCCTCTATGGCGCGTTCCACGTCAGGTAATGGCAAGGATGCACAGAAGAGGAAGCGCCCTGGATACTTCTCCTTGAGAGCAGCGCACTCTTCATTGTACTTCCGGCAGATGGCGGCCGATTCCTCCCCGTTCCCAAACCACGGTTGTGGAGCAGGCATGGTCAGGACAGAAGTCTCGATTCCAGCCTGGTCCATAAAAGCCAGATGCTCTTCCACATTCCAGGACGGAATCGGGAACCCCTCGTCCATTTCAGCCCCATGCGCCTGGATATTCTCCATGTAAGTGGCGGTAATGGCATGGCTGTGGACATCGAACTGCGCCCACAATATGTTTGCAGTCATTGACATAGCCATTAAAATAACGAATAGCCTTCTCATTCTTCGTAATCCTTTTCGCGAGGATCCTGCCTCCTTCCCGGCATCATCGGAGTATACATCCGCACCCTACGTCCGCTAAGGCCATATTTCTCGCGGAGGGCGGCTGCCTCCTTCATGGCCGGAGAAGCGTGATATCGGTTCAAGGCTTCCTGATTCTCCCAGCTGTCGATGAGCAGCAGGCCTTCGGGGTCGTCGGCCGGGAAGAAGTAATCGTATCCCAGGCAGCCTTCAACGGCCCTGATGCGGCTGGCAATACCGCTTGATTCCATCTCCTCCACATATTTGCGGGCACTGCCATCCTTGCCTGTGTAGCGGATGTTGATCGTCAGCTGCTGCGCTTGACATTGCAGGGCAGCCAGGCATAAAAGGGAAACTATCAGACAAAAGATTCTCTTCGATTTCATATTAAAGCTTGTCGTAATCGTCGTCCGAAACACTTTCCAACCATTCATTGGAGGCGCCTTCCCGCACATCTTTGTGATAAGTCAGGTGCTGGAACCAGGAGTCTTTTGCTGCACCGTGCCAGTGTTTCACACCTTCCGGAATTTCAATGATGATGCCTGGACGAAGTTCGACGGCTGGCTTTCCCCATTCCTGGTACCAGCCGTGGCCTGCCACGCAGACCAGCACCTGTACCTGTCTGTGATGGATGTGCCAGTTGTTTCGGCAGGCTGGCTCGAAAGTCACGTTGACGATGCCCCCGGAAAGAGGTGCCAGATAGCTGTTGCCCACGAAATACTGCGCATATGCAGTATTGGGTTCGCCTTTTGGCCAGACGCTGAAATCGACCGTCTGCACTGCCTGGTGACTCTCGCCGAATACGGACGCCAGAGCTTTACGGAGCCGCTCGGCAGCTTCCATGCCTACAGCAGCTTCCAGGACGGAAGGGATGGATCTGAGTTCGCTTTCCTTAACACCCATATTGAGGGCTCCGGCAACGTGGGCCCTGAGCTGGGGCTCACAGCCTGGCAAACATGCGATGGCGCTTACAGTCACGATTTCCCGGTCGGCATGGCTCAGGTTATTACGAGCGAAAATGTCTCCGAACAGATGGGCTTTCAAATAATAGTCCGTCTGGGGCGCGAAGGAATAATTGAAGGGCTGCCCTGAGAGCCGAGTCTGGATTTCGGTGCCCTGCTTCAGCGCATTATAGCCAGCCGGAAGCGGATCGGCTTCGCGGCCTGGGTCTGATTCCAGGCCTTTGGCTTCCCGGTCGGAAAGTACTGCCTGCAAGGTGCCGAGGGCATTGAGCGAACGTGGGAAACCGGTATATGCATATAGTTGGGACAAGGCTTCTTTTGCCTCACTCACAGTGAGGCCGTTATCGAAACCCTCGTTCAAGCAGGCAGTCAGTGCCACTTGGTCACCCTTGGCCTCGCATGCTGCGATGGCAGAAAGTGCCTGCTGTCTTGGTGTAAGGGATAAAGCCATGATTGAAATCAAGAAAAGATTCATATCTCTATCTATTCCAGTCCGTCAACCCAGGCCTTTATGTCATCCTTCGTTGCACCATTCAGTGTCTTGCCGGCCTTCCAGACAATCTTCGGATATTGTGTCTTGAAATTCTGGTTCGCCTTGTCTATACTGCTGCCGCCGGAAGTAGCGAAGAAAACAACAGTCTTGCCCTCGAAACCATAGGTCTCGATGAAGGTGTTGATAATCGTTGGTGCCGTGTACCACCAGACAGGGAATCCGATGTAGATGACATCGAAACTATCAGCATCCTCGAGGTCTTTCACGATTGCTGGTCTGGAATCCTTGTCCGCCATTTCCACGCTGCTGCGTGATTCCTTGTTACGCCAATCGAGATCGGCGGCGGTGTATCTTACCTCCGGCTTGATTTCATAGAGGGTAGCTCCTGTCACTTCAGCCAGGTCCTTGGCCACAGCCTCGGTTGTTCCCGTAGCAGAAAAATAGGATACGAGGGTCTTCATTTCATTGCCTTTTTTGGTTTGTCCGCAGGCTGTCAGCGTCAAGGCGGCCATCAAACCTGCAAATAGATATTTTCTCATATTATGATAGTGACATCACAGGGATAAAGTTACGGAAATATTTCCTTTTCCTGCCTGCAGGAAGGTTTTAAGTTCATCCAGCGTTCCATACTGGATCTTGCCGATGCGCGTGTAGCTCCATGAGTTGCTGCCATAGAACAGCACTATCTGGTCGCTGCCGTAAAGGATGACATCGCCAGGCTGGGTTGTAATCTGCGAATCTCCTGAAGGAAGCGTCCTTCCGATTCCACCGACTTTCTCAAAGCCGCCGTAATCGTGTGCCTCATATGTAATCGAGGCCTCACGAAGAGCCGTCACTAGGGCTCTGGTGGCCACATTGTCTTCTATCTTCACCAGGAGGGTTTTCCCGGAAACTGTGATCTTGATTTCGACAGGCATAGTATCTTCTGATTTGTTCAATCCATCCCACCAGTCTTTAACGAGCTCATCGCTCTTGTTGCGGTTGCTGTTGTTGATCCAAAGCGCCTCACCCACCCATTTTGCATCCGGGACCAGACGTTTGGCATCTGCGACAACTGAAGAAATACCGCTGGAAGCGCTGGATACGATGAGGCCGACTTTCTTGTCCTTCAGTTTCGATCCCTCCTTGAAAAGATAGGTCTGCATGATTGCTGCCATGTTGCTCCACCAAAGAGGAGTTACGATGACAATATTCTCATAATCAGCAGCATCGCGGTTGACTGCCTTAATGGCAGGATAACTGGCTGAATCATTCGGCTTTTCACGTATTGCGGCAATGAGGCTGCTGCCTATGGCGTAGTTATCAGCGGCATAGTCCAGTCCTTCTTGGGCAGGTTGTATCTCCAGCACATCAGCTCCTGAATACCCTGCCAGCACAGTAGCCAGGGCTTTGCAATTGCCGGTGAAACTGTAATAAACGACGAGAGTTTTGCTGCAGGGAGTTTCGAAGCCTGGCTCCTTGGTTCCGCCATTGTCACCTCCGGGGTTCTCATTCTGCTCCTCATCAGGATCATCAGGAACCACAGGCTCCGGTAATTCCGAGCAGGAAAGCATCGCCCCGAGGGCAAGGGCCCAAAGAATCTTAATACCAATCATGCTTTTCATTTCTGTCGAGGTTTGCGATGTCCAGCATCTCTTTTTCGGTCAACTCGAAATCGAAGATATCATTGTTCTCGGCGATATGGGCAGGATTGCTGGAGCCGGGAATGGCCACGACACCTCTCTGGTAATGCCAGCGGAGGATGACCTGCACCAGTGATTTCCCATGAGCCTGGGCAATACGCTGAAGGACGGGGTCCTTCAGCAGCTCCTTCTGATGGCCGCGTCCTCCCAGCGGATACCACGCCTGGACCACGATATCCTGCCCGTGGATGAAATCGACGACTTCCGTATCCTGATAATAAGGGTGAATCTCGTTTTGGACCAGGACAGGCTTGACACTGACCTGCGGCAGGAACTCGGTCAGT
>CAJOIN010000128.1 GCA_905234515.1 uncultured Selenomonas sp. | reverse complement strand
GAACTTGCTGTCGTAGATATTTCCCTCCGCCATCAGGCTGCTGAACACACCTGCGTCCGTATGCACTGTGCCCATATCGCCGCTCAGGTAGTAGCGGTCAAGCCGCACCTTGCCGTCCTTGCTGCCCTGGGGGCCTGAAAGGGTCTTTTCCCACTCTGCCATGCCCCGGGCATGCCAGTTGCCATCAATATTGTAGTCCGGGTACATCCTGACCCTGGCCCTGGTGCGGTTGCCGTTACCGTGGATGCCGTCGGAATACCCTGCATCATATCTCAGCTCCGTGTCCAGCTTAAAACGCTGGTCAGGCACATTTTTAATGGGCAAATTGGAGGAAAGCTGCCTGGCCGCATTCATTTCGTCAAGGCTGCCCGCTGCCTCCAATTCTCCTGCAAACTCCGCCCGCAGTCTGCCCGCTGTTTCCAGCGCGGCGACAGGAGCCTCCTCTGGCTTTGCTTTCTTTATACTGTCGTCTGCATAATCTGCCCGGCCCGGCTGATAGCTTTTCCCTTCCTGCAAAACTGTCGGCGCTGTCAGACTTTCCCCAGTCTCACCGCCCATGTCTTCCAGCAAGCGCTTCTGCATCTCCTGTACCTGGTGCCAAAGCCCCTCCAGTTCCGACACCCTGCTCCTGGCCTCGGCGTAATCCCTGGCAGCAAAGGCCAGCTTCTTCTGAGCTTCATCGTTCTTTTGCTTCAAAGGTTCCATGACCTCCAAGCGGTTCTGTCCCTCCATGGAACGGCGGGCAAACATTTCCGCCGCCCGCTCCGCCCTGTGCTTCGCCCTGCCCAGCTGCTGCTCTGCAAAATGCAGCTGTTCCCGGGCCAGCTTCAGCTGCACCCTGTCCATAACCTCCAGCCGGGTAAGCAGGGCATACTTGTCAGCCTTGCTCCCCAACCTGTTGTTCTCCATTTCTTTCAGTGCCCCGGCTACCAGGCTGGCCAGTTTCTCACGAGAAAAGCTGCCCAGCGAATGCCCGGGCAGCTCCAAATATCCCGCTGCCGCCAATTCCTCAATGGAATCATAAACCCATGGTTCAACAACCTCCGGAGCAGCCAAAGCCAGTCTGCCGGGAAGCTGCAGCCCCAAAAGGACAGCAGCGAGAAGCCTCTGTTTTTTGAACACTTTATTTACAACCTTTCCTTAAATTTACGTTAAAATTTTAAGTATATCCTGTATATATGTAAACCATATTGAGATTCTAACACTCCTTTAAGAAAAGTCAAGCAGATAAAATACAGAATTGCTTCATGGTCTTAAAGAGCTAATTTTGAAAATATTCATCAAGAAAAAACTCCTTCCTCCCCCAGTCCTCCGGCAGGCGCAGGGCCAGAAGATCCTCCACCAAGGCCCGCTCCTGGGTATCGAAGCACTTGTTCACTATCCCCATGGCCACGGCCTCTTTGGCCCCCAGCCCCAGGCGGATAAGCCGCAAAGCCTCCAGCATGCCCCGCAAATCAAGGGCCCGGCCGGAGATTTCCTTTTCCTCATACTTCTTGCGGATATCCATAAAAAGGGCTGCCAGCAGCCTGCCGGCCTCCGGCTGCAAATCCGGGAACTCATAGGCGAAAAGCTCCATAAGCTCTGCCTCCCCGGGCACCGGCAGATGCAGCACTGCAAAGCGGGACAGCAGGGCCTCATTGAGCTCCCGGGTGCCCGCATAGCCGTAATTCATGGTGGCTATAAAGCGGGCTGCGGGATGCAGGTGAAGCTCTTCATATCCTGGCACCTCCAGGCGCCGCCGATGGTCCAGCAGGGAGTGAAGCACCGCCAGGGCCTCGTTCCTGGCCATATTGATTTCATCAAGAATACAGACGCCCCCAAAAGAAGCGCACTCATGGACCGGCCCGGGGCGGAAGCAGACCTCCCCTCCTTTGAAGGTGTCCATACCTATAAGGTACGAGGCATCCACATCAATGTGAAAAGAAACATTCCACACCGGCCTCCCCAGGAGCAGAGCCAGGCTCTCCGCCAGAATGTTCTTCCCTGTGGCCTTGGGCCCCACCAGCAGCAGATTAGCTCCCGTCAGCAGCGCCGCCAGGGCTTCCTCCAGTATTTTCCGCCCAAAGTAAGGATAGCGGGGAGCCGTCACCTGCCGCACCCCCTGCCAGGGATGCTCCTGCCGAAAGGCCTCCGCCCCCGCCAAAAGCCCCGGCTCCAGCCCCGCTGCCAAAATATCTTTTATATTGCTGCCCGCCAAAGAGCCTCACCTCCAATGATGTATCTGTAATACATTCTGTTGCCAGGTCCCTATTTCCTTCATAAATTTTACCGACCGGCCTAAAAGATGGTATGATAAAAGAAAACTCTCAAAGGACGATGCACCATGAACTATACAAACTTCGAAGTAGGGCAGAAATTCCCCCTGCCCATCAAGGAACCAGGTGACGGGGGACTTTTCCAGGCCGATGTGAACGGCCTGATGTTCATCCTGAAGCTCTCCCGCACTGATGTCATTGCCTGGGAGGCCTTCCGCACCGGGAAGATGGAGCTGGCTCTCTATGAGGAGGACGGGGTACTGTTTTTCCTGTACCGGATAGACGGCATCTTCAAGGAGGGCTGGGGAGACGCGCCCCTGGGGCTGGCCCTCTTGAAGCCTGAGGAATGGCCCACGGAAGAGATTCTCAAGGACAAGACCCTGCACCTCTATCTGGTGGACAGCACTCTTGGCGTGCTGCTCTCCCTCAGGCAGGTGCAGCTGAATGACGAGCTCCACAGCACCATCAAGGATTATATCGAGAGCCAAAAGGAAAACAAGCTTTCCCCCAAGGAATACACGGAAAAAGTCCACCGCCTCTGGCAAAAGCTCCCCTCTGCTGCCATGCGGGAAAAGGCCCTGGCTGTGCAGCAGGTGGCACTGGCTCTGGGCCACTGAAACCGCATATTTTGCCTTCCTGATATGCTCCCCCTATGAGAGACAGTGAAAAATAAAACTGTCGTCATAGGGGGAGTATTTCATGTCACAAAAGCAGAAAGTAACAGCAGAAGAAAAGGTGAGAGTCGTCCGTGAATGCCTTGCAGGCAGGATTGGACAGTCAGAAGCAGCCCATCTATTGCGAGTAAGCAATGATTCAATTCGTCGTTGGATAAAGCATTACAAAGCAGAGGGAGTAAGTTATTTCCTCCCCCATGAACACAACCGTGTTTACAAGACAGAACTTAAGGTTCAAGCCGTCCTTAGCTACTTGAATGGCGAGGGCAGCCTGTTGGATATTTGCCAGAAATATAGAATTCGAGATACGCGTCAACTTCGTGATTGGATCAAGGTGTATAATGCTCATGGAGACCTTAACTCCAGAAAACATTCAGGAGGCGGAAGCTACATGAGCAAAGCACGCAGCACCACCCAGGAAGAACGACTGCAAATAGCAAGGGATGCCCTTGCCTCGGATAAGAACTACGGTGAGATAGCCAAGAAATACAACGTTAGCTACCAGCAGGCTAGGAACTGGACGCTACGTTACGAGAAAATGGGTGCGGCAGGTCTGGAAGACCGCCGGGGCAGGCGTAAAAAGGACCAGGCACCAAGGACAGAGTTGGAGAAGGCACAGATTGAGATTGAGCAGCTTAAGCATCTTCTTTACAGGGCAGAAATGGAGCGCGATGTGCTAAAAAAATTAGAAGAGATAGAGAGGAGGGATCGCTTGAACAAATAAGGCAGGCTGGTATCTACATGGCTGTACGGGAGTGCCGCCAGGAAAAAGGCTATCCCGTTGAGGAATTATGTAGGCTGCTTCATATAGCAAAGTCAGCCTATTACAAGTGGGAAGCTGGGAAGAAGGGCAGCAGGATTCGGGAAAACGAGGATATAGCTGAGAAAGTTGAGGAAATACATGCCAAGAGTCCGGACAAAGGCTACCGCCGCATAAACGACGATTTGCGCCACGACTACGGCATCCACGTGAACGACAAGCGAATCCTTAGGATATGCCGGGCCAAGCGCATCAAGTCCACCATCAAGTACCGTAGCCACAGCTGCACAAGGCGTGCCAGGAACCCTCAGCACATTGCTGAAAATCTGCTTGCCCGAAAGTTCCATGCAGAACGGCCCAACGAAAAATGGCTGACTGATGTGACGGAGTTTAAGTGGCACGATGGCCCTGCTGTCCACAAAATTTACCTGAGCGCGATTCTCGACCTCTATGACAGGCGAATTGTCTCCTACGTCATAAGTGACCGTAACGATAATCCGTTAGTATTCAAGACCTTTGACAAGGCAGTAAAGCAAAATCCTGGAGCGCGCCCGTTATTTCACAGCGACAGAGGCTTCCAGTACACGAACAGAGCCTTTCACCGCAAGCTGGAAAAAGCAGGCATGAAGCAGAGCATGTCCCGAGTAGCTCACTGCATCGACAATGGGCCAATGGAAGGCTTCTGGGGCATACTGAAGCGAGAGCGCTACTATGGTAGGAGGTTCACGAACAAGCAGGAGCTTATCCATATGATAGTTACTTATATGCGTTACTACAATGCTGAACGTGTTCAGAGAGGGCTGGGAACCCTTACTCCACTTGAGAAGTACAGCCTGTTCTTAGCAGCATAAAAAGACTGGCAGACGAAGCTGCCAGCCCAAAAATATTATAATATTTTACTGTCCTCTTGACGGGGAGCGGTTCAATAAACTTTCGGAAAGGCCCGCTTTTGACTATTCATTTTTCAAACCATGCAGATACTCAAGGAACTCTCCCGGAGCCATGCCTGGCACCGATGAATCCACAAAATCTTTACCATTCCTCGTGACAATGTAATCTGCTTCAATGCGCCCAGCGGTTACCGCCTGCAAAGCATCCTCGAAGTCCTTCCATTTCATCCGAGACGCTTTTGCCATGTCCTCTGCTCTCAAATCTATGAAAGTGAATACTCCAGAAAGGGCTTCATATATTTGCTGGATTTTATCAGCGTCCAAGCTCTTTCGCATGATATAGACAATGTTTGCAAAGGTCAAAACCGAAACGCAACCTTCAACCGCACCTGTCTCACAAAGCATCATTACCTGCCTTGAGTCCGTATAGTACGGTTCTCTTTGTTCCAGTACATCGAGCACTATATTGGTATCAATAAGCAACTTCATATTTGTCCCTAAGTGCCCTTTCCCTTGCAACATCGTGATCAATTACCGGTGGCAGGATTCCTGACAATGCATCTGTCAAGGTGCCGTATTTCTGCTTTAGTCTGTCTGACTTATCCTGTCCTGCCTCATT
>CAJOIN010000127.1:1928-8366 GCA_905234515.1 uncultured Selenomonas sp. | reverse complement strand
TGCAATCATTCGGCAGCAATCCCAGCCTCCCTTTTCATTCTACCATAGGAAAAGACCATCCTCATGATTTTCATGCCAAAATCCTGTAGCCTTGCTACAGAAAAACCGCCTTGACTCGCAAGGCGGTTAGATTTTTTATTTGCTTTACTCTGCCACAGGCTTCATGGTCGGAAACAGCAGCACGTCACGGATGGAGGGAGCGTCGGTGAGAAGCATCACCAGACGGTCCACGCCTATCCCTAAGCCGCCCGTGGGTGGCAGGCCGTATTCAAGGGCAGTGATGAAGTCGCGGTCCATGACATGGGCCTCATCATCGCCGGCCTCACGCTGCTTCAGCTGGTCCAGGAAGCGGCTTTCCTGGTCAATGGGGTCGTTGAGCTCCGTAAAGCCGTTGGCCAGCTCACGGCCATAGATAAAGAACTCGAAGCGGTCCGTAATGCGGGGATCCTCCGGATTGCGCTTGGCCAAAGGAGAGATCTCCGTGGGATGGCCAGTGATGAAGGTGGGCTGCATCAGGCTCTCTTCCACCTTGGCCTCAAAAGCCTCGTTGAGGATACCACCGATGCCGTGGCGCTCTTCGTAAGCCACGCCAATCTCGTCAGCCAGCTTACGGGCTTCCTCCACGGTCTGGCAGGCCATGAAGTCCTTGCCCGTGGCTTCCTTCACCGCATCATTCATGCTGATGCGCTTGACATTAGCCAGGTCAATCTCCACGCCCTGATAGTTGATCTTGGTAGTACCAAGCACCTTCTGAGCTGCATTGCAGACAATGCCCTCAGTGATGTCCATGAGGTCCGTGTAGTCAGCAAAAGCCTGATAAATCTCAATGGAGGTAAACTCGGGGTTGTGGCGCACGTCCATGCCCTCGTTGCGGAAGACACGGCCCATTTCGTACACACGGTCCATGCCGCCCACCACCAGGCGCTTCAGGCTGAGCTCCGTAGCAATACGCAGGTAGAGGTCGATGTCCAGGGCATTGTGATGGGTGATGAAAGGACGGGCTGCAGCGCCGCCAGCAATGGTGGAGAGCACCGGGGTCTCCACTTCCAGGAAGTCACGCTCATCCAGGTAGCTGCGGATGGATTTGATGATCTGGCTGCGCTTGCGGAAGGTGTCCCGGACCTCGGGATTTACGATGAGGTCAAGATAGCGCTGACGATAGCGCACATCCACATCCTTCAGGCCATGGAACTTCTCCGGCAGGGGACGCAGGGATTTGGACAGCAAGTCGAAGTCCTCCACCCGTACAGTGACTTCACCACGGCGGGTCTTGAACACATGGCCCTTGACGCCGATGATGTCGCCCATGTCCAAGCGCTTGAACTCTTCTTTGTACTTCTGCTCACCCAGCACATCCAGCTTGAAGTAAATCTGGATGTTGCCGGTGCGGTCATTCAACACGGAGAAGGAAGCCTTGCCATGGCCGCGGATAGCCATGAGACGGCCGGCGATGGTCACTTCCTCTTCGCCTTCTTCATCCTCCTGCAGGTAATCATACTTATCCTTCAGGGGCTGGGCGTAAGCGCTCACCTCGAAGCGGTGGCCAAAGGGGGCTACCCCCATCTCCCGGAAAGCCTCCATCTTATCGCGGCGCACCTTCATGAGGGCGCCGATATCCTGAGTAGACTCATTTGCCTGAGCCTGCTGGTTCTTGTCTGACATATATGCAAATGCTCCTATCTTAACCCTTGATTTCCACAATCTGATACTTGATGACACCTGCGGGAGCGTGGACATCCACGGTAGCTCCTACCTTCTGGCCCAGCAGGGCTGCCCCAAGGGGAGACTCATTGGAAATCTTGCCCTCATCCGGATCTGCCTCGGTGGAGCCCACCAGCATGAAGGTGTCCTCCTCATCAAACTCCAGATCCTTCACTACAACCTTGCTACCCATCTGCACCACGTCGCCGCTGCCGGCCTTGATGATTTCAGAGTTGCGAATCTTGTTCTCCAATTCCTGGATTTCACCTTCCAGGAAAGCCTGCTCGTTTTTCGCATCATCATACTCGGAGTTCTCGGAAAGGTCGCCCAGGGCAATAGCTGCCTTCAGGCGGTCAGCCACCTCAATACGGCGCACTTCCTTCAAATACTTGAGTTTTTCTACCAGTTTATTATAACCGTCTTCGGTCAGCATGACCTTATTGTCTGCCATGTTTAACGCCCCTTTATAAATCTAGTTTAACCTAATTAGTATACGTAGTTTCACCGGCCTTGTCAATGAGGTCCACCTTCTGCTGATGGGTAAGGCGTTTCAGGTGCCATTCCCGGCTCATGGCCGTGCGCTTGTCCGGCAGCTCCTCAAAATAGGCCAGGCGCACAGGCAGGCGGGACCGGGTGTACTTGCCGCCCTGCCCCGCCTGATGGGTCCTGATGCGTTTTTCCAAATCATTGGTCCAGCCTACGTACAGACTGCCATCCCCACATTCAAGCATATAGGTGTAGGCTTTCGCCTCCACTTACTCTGCCTCTTTGATGGTGACCTTCTTCATCACCATATCCTCCAGAGGACGGTCGGAGAAGTCAGTCTCGGTCTTGCCGATTTTCTTCACCACATCCATGCCCTTCACTACCTTGCCGAAGACTGCATGATGGCCGTCAAGCCAGGGTGTCTTGTCCAAGGTGATGAAGAACTGGCTGCCACCGGTGTTGGGGCCTGCATTGGCCATGGAAAGGATGCCCTCGCTGTCGTGCTTCAGCCCCTCACCGAACTCATCGTCAATAGTGTAGCCAGGGCCGCCCATGCCGGTGCCAGTGGGGTCGCCGCCCTGAATCATAAAGCCGTCAATGACGCGGTGGAAAATAACCCCGTCATAGAAGTTTTTCTCTACCAAATCAATGAAATTCTTGGTAGTCTTAGGTGCCTTGTCCTCGAAAAGCTCAATCTCGAAAGTACCCATGTTTGTCTCGAAAACTGCGATGCGGTTTGCCACTTTTTTCGTGCCTCCATTATCTTTCCCCTGGGCTGCCAGGCATCCTCCCGTCAGGAGCAGCATAGCTGCCAGGGCCAAAATCATTATCTTCTTCATTTTACCTTACCTCCCAAGTTCTTTTCAATACGCAAAAGCAAAATTTCCATCCTTAAAAACCTGCACTTCTTCACCGTTGCGGGTAGTGCCCACAATATCAAGGTCGGCAGTGCCAATCATGAAATCCTCATGGACCAGTGAGTCATTCACCCCATGCTGCATAAGGGTCACGCTGTCCATTTCCTCACCGCCCTTAAGGCAGGTGGGATAAGCCTTGCCCAAGGCCAAATGACAGGCAGCATTCTCGTCAAAGAGTGTATTGTAGAAAAGTATGCCGCTTCTGGAAATAGGGGAATCATAGGGCACCAAAGCCACCTCCCCCAAATAGTGGGAGCCCTCATCCATGTTGATAAGCTCCCTCAAGGACTCCTCCCCTGTTTCGGCAGCAAAATCCACCACCCTTCCCTCCTTAAAGGTCAGATGGAAATTCTCAATGCGGTTGCCATTGTAAATCAGAGGTTTGGATGCGTAGACCGTGCCGTTGACACCTTCACGCAGAGGCAGAGAGTAGACTTCCTCCGTGGGCATATTGGCGGCAAACCAGACCCCAGTGGCACATTTTTCCGCCCCGCCTGCCCAGATATGGCCCTGCGGCAATTCAATAGTCAGGTCTGTGCCTAAGCTGTTCTTGTAATGAAGGGATTTGAAGTCATGGCTGTTCATAAACTCCGCCGCCTTCTGCAGGAAGGCAATATGCTCCCGCCAGGCTGCCTCCTGGTCCTTGCCCGGCTCGATTCGCACCGTGCTGAATATCTCCCGCCAAAGCCTTTCTTTGGCCTCTTCACGGCTAAGCTCAGGGAAAACCTTTCCTGCCCAGGCCGCCGTAGGCACAGAAACCACGCACCAGGTGTTCTCGTTGTTCATAAGCCTGGCCCGATACTCAAGGAGGGCCGCCCCAGCCGCCTGGCTGGAAAGGGTCAGCTTTTCAGCCTCTATGTCCTTAAAGATTTCCGGGTCCCGGGCAGCAATGGAGACAAAAGCCGCCCCCTGTTCCGCATAATCCTGGTAGAAACGCACTTTCCACTCGGGAAATTCCGTAAAGATTTCCTTCCTGCCCTTGGCATAGCGGATATGAGCCAACTGCTCATCACTCCAGCTCACCACCACATCATGGGCACCGGCCTCAAAAGCCTCCTCTGCTATGAGACGGGCAAAATCTGCGCACTCAATGGGGGCATTGATGACCAACAACTGGTCCTGCTGAATATTCACCCCTACTTTTACCACCAGATTGGCGTATTTCTTTAACAATTCCTGCTGCATCTGCTGTTACCTCTCTTACTTGTTTTCCTGCTTTTGGGCAGCTTCCCGTTCCAGCTTTTTCTTCCTGCGCTTCAGCATTTCCTCAATATCCACTCCCGGATGGCTGAAGCCCCTGCCCATGACCTCGTTGGCTGAAATGACAATCATAAAGGCCCCAGGATCGAAGAGATTAGCAATGAGCTTAATCTTGGACACCTGGGTGAGGTTCACCACCACAAAAACCACATTCCGCTCCCGGCGGGTAAAGGCCCCCTGCCCATGCAGGAAGGTAACGCCCCGACCCACCTCGGTGATGATGCCCTCGGCAATATGCTGGGCCTGGTCTGAAATGATCAGCACAGCCTTGCGTTTATTGAAGCCTGCAATGACCTTGTCTGTCACATTGGCATTCATATACATACAAATCAAGGTAAACATGGCCGGCGCCACCCCAAAGAGGAACGCCGCCACTGCCATAATCAGGCAGTTAAAAGCGAAGATTACACCTCCCATGTTCAGGGAGTAATACTTCTTCACTATGGCCCCGATGATGTCAAAGCCGCCGGTACTGCCGTTCATGCGGAAAACAATGCCATAGCCGATACCATTGAAAATACCTCCAAAGATGGCGGACAGCATAATGTCATTGACCGGCGCATAAGCATTGAGCGGCTTGGTGAAATCAAGAAAGAAAGAAAAGATGGCCGTACCCACAATCACATCAAAGGTGTAGCCCTTTCCCAAAGTCCGCCAGGCTGCCAGCAACAAGGGGATATTGTACAGGAAAGTCTGCACACCGATGGGCAGGTGAGCCAAATAGTAAACGATAATGGCAATGCCCGTAGCGCCACCCGTCAGGAGGTGCATGGGCACCAGGAACAGATTGATTGAGCAGCTGGCAATAAGGCAGCCAACAGAGATGCCCAGATACCTCAATAGCCTATGCTCCAGCATCCTAAGCTGTATCATTCAGCCTTTCCTCCTATTTTAAGTTTGGCCGGCTCTTCTTTGGGCAGGGAAGAAATGTCTATCTTTCCTTCCACACTGTTCACTTCGGTGGCTGCTGCCTCCAGCCCTTCCTCCACATCGGCACCTTCTATGACCATCATGTCGGCTTCATCCTCCGTAAGAGGCAAAGCAGTTATGCGCACACTGTCCAGGCACCACTGGTCAGAATCCAGGGCCAGCAGCAAATGCTCATGTCTGTGGTTCGACCTGGTATAAATCAGGTATGGCACGCCTCCCTGCCACTGGCGCTCATTTGGGCCATAAACCTTCTGCAGCCAGTACGAAGTAGCACCATAACGCACTCCCCGCCGCAAAGTATACTTCTCGCCAGAGAGGGCAATGTCCACCACTTTGCCAGTGGACTTAGCCACGCCTACTTTCACATCTTGATACTCGCAAACTTTAAGGCTCACCCCCAGTATGGTCTGAGGCTTATCAAAAAGGGGCTCCCCCAGGATTTCCCTCATTCTTTCTTCGCTGTCCCCCAGCTTCAGTCCCTGATAGGAAAAATCCTCATCCTGCACAGCCCCTGCCTCTACTATACTGCTGCACACCAAAGAACACCAGGTTCCCTCAGGGGAGATAATGCCAAAGCAAGCCAAAAAGGCCAGCCCCGCTGCTGCTTTCCTCATTTTTTCCTCCTAAGTTCTTCAGTATCAAAAAGCAAGGTCACAGGCCCGTCATTGATAGACTCCACCTGCATATCCGCCCCAAAACTGCCGTGCTGGGGAGGAAAACCAAGCTTTTCCAACTGCTCCATAAAATATTGGTACAAGGGCTCTGCCAGGCTGGGAGGCGCCGCATGGGAAAAACCCGGACGTCGGCTCTTCAAGTCCGCATAAAGGGTAAACTGGGAAATAACCAGCATCTTCCCTCCCACCTGAGAAATATTAAGATTCATCTTCCCCTGCTCGTCTTCAAAAACCCTGAGATTCACAATCTTCTCAGCCAGAAAATCTGCCTCAGCTTCACCATCCTCCGGGCCAACCCCCAGCAAAATAAGATATCCTTGGTCAATGGCCCCCTCTACCCTGCCTTCAATAGTGACTGAGGCAGATTTCACACGGGTAACTACTGCTTTCATTATTTATCCTTTCGACATATATGGTTTCACAAAATCCCTGATGGTTTTGAAATACTCTTCCTGCCCCGTCTGGCTGGC
>CAJOIN010000127.1:0-1886 GCA_905234515.1 uncultured Selenomonas sp. | reverse complement strand
TCCTGGGCCATATAAGGAGGCACCAAAGTATCCTTGGTGCCATGAATAAAGAGCATGGGCACTTTGGAATTCTTTACTCCCTGCAAGGGCACCGCCTGATGCAGGCTGAAGCCAGCCACTTTCTTGCACCGCCAATCCAAAAGGTTCATAGCGGGAAAGGCAGGCAAACCAAAGGACTCTTCCATCTGGTGGGCCAGCAGGCCAAAAGCACTGGTATAGCCGCTGTCCTCCACACAGGCCACCACCTGGGCAGGCAATGCATCATCAGCAGCGGCCAGCATCATGGTAGCCGCTCCCATGGATACCCCATGAAGCACAATATGGGCCTCTGGGTAACGCATGACAATCTGCTTGGCCCAGCCAATCACATCCCCGCTTTCCTTATACCCCAGGGTGAGATAACGCCCCTCACTGTCCCCGGAGGCCCGCAGGTCAGGAGTCAGCACATGAAAGCCCATCATCAAATAATGCTCGGCTATATAGTAGGAATTCGTCTGGTTGCAGCCATAACCATGAGCCACTATCACCCATTTATTGGAACTCTTTTCCGGAGAAAAATGAGTGGCCGTGAGCCGCAACCCATCCTCAGAATGCAGCTCCCAAGTCTCGCTCAGATAATCCGGCCGGTCAAACTGACGGCTCTCCGGCGGCATCAACAGGGCAAAGGCCCTGGGTGGCTCAGTCTTATCTCCCATGGTCCCCCGCTCCAGGCCAAAGGCTACCAAATAATTGCCTATAAAATAACCTGCCCCCTGAATAAAGGCCAAAGTCACCACTACAGCTGTCAAAAGGCAGGAAATTATAATTTTCTTCATCCATAAGCCTCCCTTCTGATAATCTCATATTATAACGCAATAGCAGGAGGCTAGCTAGTGTATTTTATTAAAATGAATTCCCGGCAAAAAAATACCGCAGAAGGATTTACTTCCCTCTGCGGTATTTATTCATATATCAGTGTTTAATCACGTTCCTTGACTTCACCAGGAATATCCTTGATGGCTTCGGCGCCACGCTGTCCCGTGCGTATACGCACTGCATCGCTGAGTTCCGTGACGAAAATCTTGCCATCGCCGTACTTGCCAGTACGCAAAACCTTCTGGGCTGTTTCCAGCACCTTGTCCACCGGTACCTCGCAGACCACGGTCTCAATCTTGACCTTGGGCACCAAATTGATATGGTATTCCTGGCCGCGATATACTTCCTTGTGCCCACGCTGGAGGCCGCTGCCGAAAACCTGGCTCACGGTCATGCCCAGCACGCCGATGTCATTAAGGGCCTGCACCAACTCGTCCAGCTTACTGGAACGGGTGATAATCTCTACCTTGTTTATCTTCAATTCGCTCATAGTCCCTGCCCCCTTACTTCACTGCACTGTGACCGCTGGCCATGACGGTGCGGGCCAAAATCTCAGAAGAATTAGCCAGGGCGCCCAGGATGGGGCTGCCGCCCATGGCACCGTCGCTATAGCCCTGCTCACCATGCTCCACCAGGTCGAGGCCGGCGATTTCCTCTGCCTCATCCACACGCATGGAAATGAAGTGGTCTACAATCTTGTACAGCACATAGGAGCCTGCAATACCAAGGGCATAAGCCACAACGGTGGAAATAATCTGTGCAACGAAAAGATTGGTTTCACCATAGAAGAGGCCGTTGGCTCCATCAGGGTTTACAGCGGTAGTAGCCCAAATACCGGTGGCAATGGAGCCCCAGGTACCGCCGATGCCGTGGATGCCGAAGGCATCAAGAGAATCATCATAGCCGAGCTTCTGCTTCAGCACTGCCACAGCGAAGTAGCAGACAGCGCCGCCTACCAGACCGATGATAATGGAAGCCATGGGAGTCACAAAGCCTGCAGCAGGGGTGATGGCCACGAGGCCGGCCACGCA
>CAJOIN010000126.1:2026-7361 GCA_905234515.1 uncultured Selenomonas sp. | reverse complement strand
TGGGATGATATCAATGACTATAAGGCCGGCACCAAAATGACCTACTATGTGGTAGAGACTGACCTGGATCATACTTCGCTGGACATCAAAGCCGCTGATACCCATATCAAAGGTTCTGTGGGCAATATCACCCGGCTGAACAACCTGGACATCGAATCCTCCGGTTCTGTTACGGTCGATGGTTCCGTGCAGGTGGATAACCATGTAAAGGCCACAGCCAAGACTGATGCCACCTTCCATGATTCTATCGAGGCAGAGAAGGAATATGTGAAACTTAATGCAAATAATAACGTGACTGTTGACGGCAAAGTATCTGCAGGCACGGATGTTGATATGACTGCCGTGGGCGGCAGTGTGCTGGCAAATGGAGATATCACTGCCGGCGGCCATGTGCATTTAAATACAAGCGCTGAAGGCGAAGATGTGACAACTATAGGCGCTGTTGAGGCCAAGGGCGGCGACGTCGAAATGTGGGGCGGAAATAACGTGACAACTCATGGCGTTGTTGAGGCGCATGATGGTGTTACCATGAAGGCAGGCAACAATGTAGATGTCAAAGCTGCAGTCACAACGGGTGGTAACTTTACGGCCCAGGCCAGCAAAAATATAACGACAGAAGCAAATGGCACTATCAATGCTGCCAATGGTTCAGTTGAGCTGACGACATATCATGAGAATATGAATGTTTCCGGCAAAGTTACTGCCGGCAAGGATGTGAAGCTGACGGCCGGTCAGGATATTTCCGTTGCAGATGTCACGGCGAACCAGAAAGTCCTGATGAAAGCAGGCAGAGATGTAACCATCAATGGTTATATCAAAGGTCTGGCCCAAGAGGCAGAAGATGCTGTGGACATCCGTGCGCAGAAGCGCTTCCTTAATAAGGCGGCTGATAGCGCCGAGGCAATCCAGGTGGGCACGGGCAGCCATTGGAAGGTTTATTCCGAGACTCCCTATGAGGATGATTTTGGCGGTGGTGTCAACAGCACCGGTTTGAACAGGAGCGACAAAGACCTAAGCAGCGGCAACTATGCTGTGTGGGGATGGGATAGAGAAAAGCCTGCCGATGAGGTTGGCAACCGATATATTTTCAAGTATCCTCGTCCGACCATGACGCTCAGGGCCAATGATGTCAGGAAAGAAGCAAGCGAAGACTTGCGTGACAAGAATACGGGCTATATGATGAGAAACAGCCTCAGCGGCCAGTTCCTGGATGTTTTCCTGGATGGTGATGATGAAAAGCTGGTAAGCAGGGATGGGTATGCCAAGATAGGCACATACTCCGATGGCTTCGCGCCTAATTCGTATCCAGCGGGCACCTATAAGGATGAGATAAAGCTCACCAATACGGATGATGCGGCTCCTTCAGGATTTAACCTTGAGCTGCTGCCGGGGACGCTGACTGTGTACAAGAACCCGCCCCTCAGCCCGACCCCCAGCCCGAATCCGAATCCTGACCCGAACCAGAATCAGGATTCGGAGCAGAACCAGGGGGACAATCTGCCCGACAAGCCCTATATGGACCAGATGGTTACTGACAATCTCCAGGGTACTGCTTCCTACACCATGGCCCAAAAGGCTCAAGGGGCAGGCGTTGACCGGGTCTTGGGTTTGCAGAGCGCTGAGCTGCCCTTCTTCAATGAGAGGAATGGTGCTGTGAAGCTCTACGGCACCTATGATGTTTCCGTTGACCCGGAGAAGGTGACCATGGAGCCTACGGCCAAGGTGCTGCCAGAGCCGGACCAGCCCAGGAACCAGTACAGGGAATATGAAAGGGAACTTACTACTGCCAACGGCACGGCTAAGTTCAAACTTACTTACGATGGCTCTGTCTTTAACATCTATCCTACGGATGGAGCCTCTATGAATCTTTTGGTGGCAGAAGATGGGACGAAGAATGTGGAAGTCGAGTCCCAGGCACTCTTTGCTGCCTTCAAGGAAATGGGTATAACCCTGGATGATTTGGATGGTGTGTACACTCATTTTGAAAAAGCATAACTAAAATTTTTGGTGCGCAGTAAAGCCCCTGCTTCGGCAGGGGCTTTATTAAAATTAAAATAAAGTGGAAAAATCTGAATAATTGATGTATAATCAGCAGGATGGTCTTATTAGTTGTAAATTAAAATCGCAGAAAGGTGAAAGCAGATTTATATGAAAGAAATGAGGTAAAAAGCTTATGGGATGTATAGCAAAATACAGGAAGCGTCAGTTAAGCGTATTGACGGCGACCATTATGGCGGCGGTGTGGATGCCGACGGCTATGGCTGCATCAGCGTCCTTGCCCTCCGGACTGCACGGAGAGCAAGGGGTACACATAGATAATGAAAAAACAAATGGTACCCATATGGAGATAGTTGTTGACGGCATTGACGGCAAAGCCAAGGGTATAGCCAATTGGACGGATTTCAGCATAGCCAAAGACCATTCTGTGCATTTCAGAAGTGCGCTGGAAGAATGGATGGTGCTGAACCGTGTGACGGGGGACAACGCATCTGAGATTTACGGCAGTCTTACCGGGGATGGGACGATATTCCTGGTCAATCCTCACGGCATCACTTTCTACGACGGTGCCAGCGTGGATGTGGGCAGCTTTTTGGCGTCTACCTTGCAGATATCCGATGATGAGTTCCTGAATGGCGGTACCGCCTACAGCTTCTCCAACAACAAGGATGCCTCGGGAAACAAGATAGAAAACATAGATGGCAAGATAAAGATAGAAAAGGGAGCGGACATTACAGCTGAGGATGGCTATGTGGCGCTCCTGGCCTATGGCATAAATAACGCAGGCACTATAAAGGCGCCTGATGTGGCACTGGCTGCAGGGCAGCAGATAGAGCTTGCGTATGACAGCAAGATCAATCTGAAGGTGGATGTGTCCAAAGATAATCCTGCTATCATCGAAACCGGGAAAAATTATGTGCTGATGCGCGGAAGCGATGCAAAAGAAATTGTCAACCACAGCATCATCAACAACACGGGCATCATCAACGCTGCCGGCTTAGTGAAGAATGATGCCGGCGAGATAGTCTTGGCGACTGCCGGTGATATTGCGCTGGTGGCCGCTCAGGTTGCTTTGGCAGATGACAGCAAGCTCTCTGCTGCAGGCGGCACTATCACAACCTCCGGCTATGAGAGCCTCAAGGTGGCTGAGGGGGCTGAGGTTCATTCCGTATCAGCGGATGGCAAGACGGCAGGCACCTGGAATGCAGTCGGCAAGGTGCTGACGGTGGACAGCACGGGCAAGGATAATACGATCAGCAATATCGCATTGTCCCGGTCACTTGGTGATACCAATGTGAACCTTATCGCCAGCCCGGATAGGCCTGACTACTATTCGGATATACACATTGATGAGGCTGTCACGAAGAATGCCGGGGGAGCAAGCGCGCCGGAAGCTACCTCGCTTACCCTTACCGCCGGTCGTAATGTCTGTGTGGATGCAGATATTACGAGCACGGCAGGCAAGCTGAACGTCCTGCTGGCAGGTGACAGCAGCAGGTCCCTGGGGATCACCAATTCCGACCGCGGCGATGGCGCCAATATCATAAGGGCCAATATTGAAACCAATGGCGGCAATTTTGAGACTGCCGGGCTCCATGCCAAAGATGCGGAGACCGGCGAGGAGTATCTTGCCAATGGCACTTATTTTGGCCTCAAGGATACGGATGCCATAGGCACGGAAAAGCATGTTTATACCAAGGGCGGCGACATCAAGCTTGATGGAGCAGAGGTGCTGCTGGCCACCGGCGGGACGGTGGTGTTTGATGCCCAAAGCGGCCAGGAAGGGGTCCCGGACGGAACAGTTGCCATTGCAGGCACGGTAAACTCGGCCAATATCTACGGCGATGTGGATGAAGGCAAGGACATAAGCTGGAATGCGGCCAATGAAGCTGCCAACAGCTATGACAAGGATGAGGACGGGAATCCCACCGGCAAGTCGCATCTGGCCGTCATCACAGGCGCGCTGGAGGATGCTATTGTCAGCTCCACCGTCAAGCAGGACTACAGCAAGAACAAGGGCGCCTACGTGGGCGGCCATGTGGTAGCTGTGGAGACAGTGGACGGCTATGTGGTGGATAAGAATGGCAACCGGATCATGAGCAGCGCATCCATCCAGTCCGGCGACAGCGTGCCCAATGTGGTCTATGAGGAGGATGGCAGTGTCAAAACCATCGTGAATGACGAAACCAATGTGACGGATAAAAACGGCGGCTGGTACCGGCTGGGGGATGGCAGCTACGCTCGTTTCTGGGCCTGGACAGCCGGTGATGAAAAAGGTACCGTTTTCTATGTGCAGGTAAGCGGGAAGAATGTGCCTGGAAACAATGCGGCTGAAAACGGCCATGCCGTCAATGGCAGCTATGTGAATTTTGCCCCGGGAGAACCCAATGATGAGTCGGGGGAGAAAGATGGGTCGCAGACTGCCCTGGAGATCAATCACGATACATATAAGGATGCAGAGCGCGGCAATGTATTGATTTCCAAATGGGATGATATGCCGGATGGCTCGCTTCAGGCAGCAGATGGACTGGAAACCAAAATGCAAAGCTATGTGGTGGAAACAGAGATCGGCAAGACTTCCCTGCATATCAAGTCCGGCGACACCCTGCTGAAGGGCAAGGCAGGCAATCTTTCAAAGCTTAACGACCTGACCATAGACGCCTCCGGCAAGATTGATTTGCAGGGGTCTGTGCAGGTGGCAGGCAAGATCGCGCTGTCTGCCGGTACAGATGTGGTCCTGCATGATTCACTGTCTGCCGAGGCAAAGGATACAGAGAATGCCATCGACATCCGCGCTCAGGAACGCTTCCTGAACCAGTCTGCTGACAGTGCCAATGCGCTGAAGGTGGATGAAGCAAGCGGCAGCCATTGGAAGGTTTATTCCTATATGCCCTTTGAGGAAAAAGATGGGGTCAAAGGTGATGTGCTCGGTGCCCTTGACAGCGGCAATTTCGCTGAGTGGGGCTGGAACGGTACGGATAGTACAACAGCCACGGGCAATATGTATATCTTCAGGTACCGGCCAACCCTTACCTATCAGGCGAAGGACAGGAGCAAGAAGTATGGTGAGGTAATTACAGATATAGGTCAAGATACTTATACGGTGGCTAACGAACTCAGTGGCAAGTATACGCAGAATTTCAAAGATGGCATTGACGCTGAATTCATGGCACGGGATGGTGTCTTGGCGGCCTATACAGATTCTGAAGGCTTTCCTGCTGAGACGGACAAGTCGGAATATCCCATATATGTGAAGCAGACGGGGACTGCCGAGGCTTGGGGCTATAATATTGAGCCCAAGGATGGCACACTGACCATAACTGACATACCAACGCCG
>CAJOIN010000126.1:0-1961 GCA_905234515.1 uncultured Selenomonas sp. | reverse complement strand
CCGACGCCGGAACCGACAACATCTTTGGCTGAGAAGCCGCAGCTTGATGCGCTTACCACCTCCAACCTGGCTGGTACTGCCGCCATCGCTCAGGGGCAGGATGCGCAGGGGCCCAGTGTTGACAGGGTCTTGGGTTTGCAGAGCGTCGAGCTGCCCTTCTTTAATGAGAAGCGTGGCGTGGTGAGGCTCTACGGTACCTATGATGTTTCCGTTGACTCGGACCGGGTGAAGATGGAGCCTACGGCCAAGGTGCTGCCTGAGCCTGAACAGCCTAAGAACCAATATCGTGAGTATGAGAGGGAACTCGCTACCGAGGATGGCAGCGCCAGATTCCGCATCACATACAACGGCTCTACGCTGGATATTTACCCCACAGATGAGCAGTCCAAGTCACTGCTGAGATCGGGGGACAGCAAGAAGAATGTGGAAGTCGAGTCTCAGGCGCTTTATGAGGCCTTCAACCACATGGGCATCACCCTGGATGATCTGGATGGTGTCTACACACACTTTGAAGATACAAGGAGGTATTCATTTCGCAGCTAAGGAAAGCGGAGCGGCAGCCTCCATCATGAAAGACCTGCAGGGCAGAAGCGGCGCCGTCAAATTGGCAGAATGTGATGACGACACCGTGCTGGATGCCGAAGCCTTGACCGTCTGCCCTGCCAGCAAGTAAATACATAGAATTTGTAAGTCCCTGCTTCGTCAGGGGCTTTTTCTTTATCTGTAATTTTCCTGTAAAGTAAGGTATAATATAACAAGCTTTTTTGTGAAACGGAGGGAAATTCATGCGTATCGTGGTGGTGGGAGCTGGCAAGCTGGGCTACAGCATAGCTGAGCTCTTGTCCAAGGAACAGTTTGATGTGGTGGTCATTGATGAGGATGAGACGCAGCTGGAGGCTGTGAAGAACACGCTGGATGTGCTCACTATTGCCGCCAACGGCGCCAGCCCTGTGACCATGGCGGACCCTGACGTGAAGGGTGCGGATATTCTTATCGCGGTGACTGCCAGCGATGAGGTGAATATGGTGGCCTGCATCCTGGCCAAGAAGCATGATATCACCCATACGGTGGCCCGCATCAGGGATATGCAGTTTGTCAGCGAGGGGAAGGACTATCTGAAGGAGAATTTCGACATTGACCTTATCCTGAACCCTGAGCAGATAACGGCTTACGAAATCAATCGCATTCTCATGACCCCGGCAGCCCTGGATGTGGAGGATTTTGCCAGCGGCAAGATTCGCCTTTTTGAGACCAAGGTGCCCAGAAAGTCAAAGTTTGCCAATGTGAAGTTTAAGGACCTTACTTTGCCCACGGGAGTGCTGGCGGGGATGATTTTCCGGGACCACCGCATGATTATCCCCCACGGCGATGACTGCCTGCTGCTGTTGCAGAAGGCAAGTTAGGCACTGTATTGAATCTAAAGGGCGTTGATGATATCCGTCGCCTGCAAGAGGTAGCAGTCAAGCAGAGCCGTCTGGGTATCTGGCGGAGAGCCTTGACAAGCAGGGGGTGGATGTGAAAATCATCGACCAGGACAGAGAGCGCTGCCGTATGGTGGCGGCCAAGCTGGACAAGGGCATGGCCATCTGCGGTGACGGCACGGATATAGACCTGCTGGTGGATGAGGGGGTACAGGACGCGGACGTGGTGGTGTGCCTCACGGAGGATGACAAGCTGAACCTTATGCTGGCTTTGCTGGCCCGTCATCTGTCCGGCAACAAGACCAGAACTATGGTGAAGGTGTCCCGGAACGAATATGTAGAGCTGATGGAGAAGGTGGGCGTGGATATCGCGCTCTCTGCCCGGCTGCTGTCTGCCAGCGAGGTGCTGGCCTTTGCCCGCCGCGGGGGCGTGGTGTCTGTGTCCCTGCTGGAGGGCGCCAAGGCGGAGGCTGTTGAGGTTATTGTGCAGCCCGGGGCACCGGTGGCGGGCAAGCCTTTGATGAAGGCCAATCTGCCCAA
>CAJOIN010000125.1 GCA_905234515.1 uncultured Selenomonas sp. | reverse complement strand
CTCGAAAGGAAGGTGTTACGCGATGAGCATATTATACAACAACAATTCGGCAATTGGTAGACTTTTCCAGTATTTCTCTGCTTATTTCACATCAGCCACTCGGCCAACCAGGACACTACTTACCTGGCTGCTGATTGGCATGCTGGTCTTGGAGGGCATGCCCTCCATACGCTGGCTGCACCGTCACTTCCTTTCGCAGGTATATCCCAAGTCCCTGAACTGCTACTACCGGGCTTGTGCTGTTGCCAAGCTTGACGAAAATGTTTTCCTCACCACAACGGCCAAGCTTGCGCTGGAGCTTATTCCAGACACGCTCAGAAATGAGCCTGTGTTCCTCAGCACTGATGACACCATCTTTTTGACACTTTAAGGGCAAAAGCCGAAACTATGGGAAAATCTACAGACTTTTTCAATACACTGGCTCAACTGGCCGAAGAGTTTTGGCGTGCTGCCTAAATGTTGTAAAGTGCTGAGTCCGAAAATAAACTGCACAAAAAACTAGGAACAGCAAAGGCAACGTCATGGACGCTGCCTTTGCTGTTCCGCTTACTCTGATAGCTTACCATATCCCCCCTTTGGTCTGGGCGGAAAATACAAGAACTGGAATTCACTGAGCCGCCGGGTGACGGAAAGCTTCCGACTTTCATTTCACTTCGATAGCCAGCACCTTCTCTATGGCCCCCGGCTTTTCCTGGAACAATTCCAGTACCAGCCCGTCCGGTAGCTGCACCCATTTTTCCGGTTTGCCTTCCATAGCGTGCACTCCATCACAGGCAAGCATTTCCTGCAGGGCTGCCTTGAAATCCTGCACCACAATCCCCAAGTGGTGTCCGCGTCCCGCAGCCGGGTCTTCCGGAGCAGCCACCAGTTGCAGTCCGCCCTTCAGCCACACCTGCTGCAGTTCGCCATCCTTTTCTTTCCGCCTAGTTTCAGCCATGCCTAGCACTTCTTGAAAAAATTTCAGACTCCAATCAATATCCGCCACCGTCACCGCCGCATGTTCAAGATAAGATGCCTTCTTTGTCATCATGCTCATCATCAAGACTCCTCCATAGAAACAAAATCCCCCTGTATTGTATATCGTACCAAAAGTCAACAAGCTTAAGAGACTGGAGGAATCACAAGATCAAGCTTTGGTCAGAGTCATCTTATCAATTTCCTGCCCATCCGGCAGGAAGCATTTGACTGTTATCTCCTTATTTGTCACCTGCATGGTTAGATAGTTGTCCGTTTCCGGCTGGGGGGCCACTACCTCATCCAGCTCATGGTCAATCCACAGGCCGGGATAGCGGACATTGCCTGCCACGCCCGTAAGGATGTAGAGAGGGCCCTTGCTATCACGCCGGAAATTCTTGATATGCCCCCGGTTGCGATAGGTGTGCAAGTGGGCGGTAAAAACAAGATCTATGCCCAGTTCGTCAAAAAGGGGCATGAAGGCCTCCCCCACCTCGGAGATGCCCTCCTGCCGCTCGGGGCGGTTGTGGATGCGGTATTGCAGCACATCCTTATGAATCAGCACAATCTTCCACTTCTTCCTGCTGCAGCTGGCATCTTCCCGCAGCCACTCCAGCTGCTCTGCCAGCAGTCCCGGCTTGAAGGCCTCTGTTTCGTCCCACTGGCTGTTGAGCACTATGAAATGAACTTCGCCGTAATCAAAGGAATAGTAGTAGCGGGAAAAATCCCGGCTGCCATTCTCAGGGACCACAAAGTATTTCAGGTAAGCCTCCGGCAGGCGCACCTGCCAATTCTGGTCGTAGGTTTCGTGATTGCCCATCAAGGGGACAAAGGGTCTGCAGTCAATGAGACCATTCACCCCGTGGAACCAGGCCTGCCACTGGGTATGGTCTTCGCCATTGTCCACGATATCTCCCATGTTGATGAAGAAGGCGGCTTCTGGATGGCGCTGGGCGGCGCTTTGCGCCAGCTGTTCCCAATCACTGTAATCGCTGGACTGGGAGTCGGGGAAAATCAGGCACTCGAAAGCACCTTTTCCCGCTGTACGCAGGGAGTGCCACTCACCTGCCGCTCCACTCCCTGCCACGCGATATTCGTAGTCCGTATCTGCTTCAAGGTCCTTTAGTTCTGCCCTGTACTGGTTATTCTTTACCCCGTCATCGGTGAAAAAATCCTCCTGGGCAGAAGTTCCTTTGAGATCCTCCTGCCCCTTGCGGCGATATTCGATGACGGGATTTTCCAGGACATTCTCGGCCTGCCACATGATAGTCCGGCTATGGGCAGGATCTGCCGTGATCAGCTGCCGCAAAAACTGCTCATCCACCTCCCCGGTAAGGCGGCGCACACTGTTGGTCGCCTTGCGGTACAGGGAACCCTTGGCGAAATACATGCCACCTGCCAGCATGGTCAAAGCCCCCAGGCCGCCCATGATAAAAGTTCGCCTGTTCATATTCTGCTTCATAAGTTCCCCCTGCCAATAAGACTCATCCTGCCGCAAAAATCTTCTTCATCCCAGACTTCCCAGCCTGTAGCTTGCTCAGAAACCCAAGCCGGCAAACCAGCTCTTGATTTCCTGCTCATCGGCACGCTGACTAAGCAGCTTGCCTGGCTTCCAGTTGGCCTGGCCCTTGGTGAGCTTCTGCAGATAGTCAGCACTGGAGCCTATGTCACTGCCGCCAGAGGTGCAGATGGCCGTCATATTCTTGCCAGTAAAATCATAGCTTTCCACAAAGGTGTCCATGAGGCGCGGTGCCTGGCTCCACCAGATGGGATAGGCCAGCACGATGGTGTCATAATTGGCCACCGGTGCATTTTTGTCCGCCAGCTCCGGGCGAGCCTGATCGTTCTTCTGCTCTACGGTTGCCCGAGTGCTCTCGTCATTGTAGTTCAGATCCTCGCTGGTGTAGGGGTTGGCAGGACGGACTTCATAGAGATCCGCTCCCAAAGCCTTGGCAGTGCTTTCTGCCAGCTGCTTCGTATTGCCCGTAGCCGAAAAAAAAGCCACCAGGATTTTGCCCTTGCCGGCAGGGGGCACCGTATCTGCCACTTTCTGCGGTGCAGGGGCAGATGCCTTCTGCTCGGCTTTCCCCACATCAGAACCACAGCCCAAAAGACCAAGCATCATCAGCATGCTTAAACCAATCAGCCAAAATTTTTTCATATTCCTGCTCCTTTCGTTCTCTGGCTCTCACTCTAGCACTTGAAGTTCACTTCAAGTCAAGCAAAAATTTTAAGGCCGTCTGTATTTTGTTGCCTTGCCTATGGCGATGCCTGCCAGTACATAAAGCCCCAGCTGCCATGCCGCAGATTCCTCAGCCAGCTGCGGTTCTGATACAAATGCAGCAGGATAAGCAGCAGCCAGGCCACGCCCAGGATTTCATGCAGCAGCTTGGGAAGGTACTGGAAGCACATCACCGCCACAAACACCAGCGGCAAGCAGGTCGTCACCCCTAAGCGCTTCATTTACTGCATCCCCTTGGGCGCATTTTTCATCCAGACCTGCTCCTTCTTATTGCTGCTGCTGGTATTCTGTGCCATTACCCCCACCAGCTTGTGCGGGATATAGAGTTCTTCCAGATAAGCAAGATCTGCGTCCGTCAGTTCAAGGTCTGCCGCCTTGACCGCGCCATCGATGTGGTGCAGCTTGGTAGCTCCTGCCACCGGCGCCGTCACCTTGGTCAGCAGCCAGGCCAGGGAAATTTCCGTCATGGAGACTTCGTATTTATCTGCCAGTTCCGCCACCCGCAGGATGATCTTTTCATCGGCCTCAGCCATGCCATCGTATTTCAGCTTGGCATAGCTGTCCTCCACCAGGCGTTTGGAAGTTTCCCCGGGCCTTCTGGAAAGCCTCCCGCTGGCCAGGGCGCTGTAAGGGGTCATGGCAATCCCGTCCTCCTGGCAGAGTTTGGCCATTTCCCGCTCCTCCTCGCGGAACAGCAGGTTGTAATGGTTCTGAACCGACACGAAGGGAGCAAAGCCCTCCTTCTCTGCCAGGGCATTGGCCTTGGCCAGCTGATAGGCATAGCAGTTGGCAATGCCGATATAACGGACTTTGCCGGCCTTCACCTGCTGGTTCAGGCCCTCAAGAATATCGTAAAGAGGTGTCTGGTAGTCCCACATATGGTAGATATACAAATCCACATAGTCCATGCCCAGATGCTGCAGGCTCAGGTCCAATTGCCTGGCGATATGCTCCTGACCGCTGACCCCCGCCTCGATTTCCTGCTGGCTGCGGGGCAGGAATTTGGTCGCCACGTACACCTTGTCTCTGGAGGCAAAATCTTTCAAGGCCCCGCCCAGGTACTCCTCGCTGGTGCCGTTCTGGTAGGCAATGGCGGTATCAAAGAAATTTATGCCCTGCGCCAAAGCATGCCTGACAATCTCCCTGGTGGCATCTTCATCAACCGTCCAGCTATGCTGTCCCGTAGCCGCATTGCCAAAACCCATGCAGCCCAGGCAGATGCGGGATACTTCCAAATCACTCTTGCCAAGTTTTGTATATTTCATTGCCACACGCCTCCTAAATTCACTTTATGTACTGTTCCGCAAAGCCAAGGCACTTGCCCAGCACCTCTCCTGTTTTCACATACTCATAAGTAGGCATTTCAAAGAGAATGGGCTGCAGCTTGCGGTAGTCAATCTTGCCCTTTTCCGTGAGCTTATCTTCTTCCACAAATGTGTGGTCGATTTTCAGGATGAAGCTTTCAAAGGTATCCGTCTCGTAAATATCTTCCACGCTGCATTCCATGGTCAGAGGCGATTCGGTCAGCAGCGGGGCACCGGTTTCCCCTGTGGTATAGGCGAATACTTCCGACTTGTCCACCTTGGCACCGCTGACCTTGCCCACATAGGAAGCCGCCGGCAGCATGGCTTCGCTGACAATATTCAAGGACAAAGCCCTGTTTTCCTTCACGCCCTTATTGGTGTAATGAGGCTTGGCCATGCTCACCATCACCCGGTCATGCCCGATGATGCCCACATGTCCGGCCAGCAGCCAGTTGGCCTTGCCGTCCACCATAGCCCCTACAACCACCAGCGGCGTAGGATATAAACCAAGTACTGAACCGATATCTTTCTTCATGGCTGAAGCTCCTCTCACTTGTTCTTCTCAGCGGCTATCTGGGGCAGCGTCTTGCCCCCCACGCCCCAGTTCTCCGGCTCATTTTCTTCCACCAGCACGAAAAACGCCTGAGGCGGCATGCCCAGATCCTCACTGGCCACCCTCGTGATGTCGGCAATCAATTTGGCTTTCTGTTCCGTCGTTGCTTTGGCGGTCTTTACAGCAATAAATGGCATTTTGATACACTCCTTTTGGTGAATGTCTTTATCTTAACGAATTAGCCTTTGTGAAAATTCCTCCCCTGTATAAAAATGACACTAT
>CAJOIN010000124.1 GCA_905234515.1 uncultured Selenomonas sp. | reverse complement strand
GCCATGAATTCCTTGTCGGGAATCTTTCCTTCAAAGCGTATCATAATGGCCAATAACGGGGTCACCGCCAGAATGACCGCATCTATCAGCAGCAGTTTCAATTTATCTTTAATGGCTTTTAAGTAATTCACAGTTTATCCACACTCTCCCCAAGTAAGCTCCTCTCCCAAAAGAGCCCCATTTTTCTTGCTTCTATAGTATACCATGATGTTGACTTGCGCAAAAGTGCATGGCAAATTTTCCACAGCATATTTTCCTTTTCCACAAGTTATCAACATAATCCACATAGTTATCCACAAAATATTGGGGATAACTATGTGGATTATCCCCAATCCGCCGCCAAAAAGTGTTTTGCTCCCAAGATTTCTTTAAGACAGGCAGGATTATCCGCCCCCCTCCACGAAAATACAAGGCAGATACTTCCGAATATTTATATCCGTCTATTCAGAGCTATCCAGCGCGGTGCTTGAGATAATTTCGGCAAGGCGGGGCCTTGCAGGGAGGGATTGAGATGAGAGGATTTTGCCGGGCTTTTATGGCCCTGCTTCTTGCTGTATTTTGCGCCCTCACCCCCAGGGCCGAGGGGGCCGAAAACCTGAAGGTGGGCTATGTGCCGGGCACGGGCTTTTTGACAGAGGACAGTCCCGGGCACCGCATAGGCAGCGGCTACGAGTATATGGAATTTCTGGCAGGCTTTGGAAGCTGGGATTTCACCTATGTGCCCTGCACCAACTGGTGGGAGGCTGTGGCGAAGCTGCAGTCCGGGGAGATAGACATCATGCCTGCCATGCCCGGCGACTACACCACCGCTCCCTTTGCCACCAGGACGGATCATGTGGTGGCCCGTTTCCCCATGGAGCTCATTGTCCATGAGGTTCTGCCCAGCAAGCATCTGCGCATAGGCAATGTGGACTTCGGCTATCCCATCCCCAGCCTGCCCGAGGTGGCCCAGGAGAATGGCTTCACCTACGAGCTGGTTGCCTTCCATGATGACACGGAGATGATGAATGCCTACGACGCCAAGTTCATCGACGGCTATGTGGCCCCCATGCTGTCCGTGACGCACTCCGGCAAGGTCATTTCCCTCTTTGACCGGGTGAGCTACCGGCTCCTAATACGCAGCGACAGGCAGGATCTGCTGGCCCGGGTGAACAGCGCCATGGATCAGCTGCTGATGAACCAGCCCAATATCCGCAACAGGCTGCTGGACAAGTACGGCCGGACCCAGGGCTCTCCCCTGGTGCTGACCCCCAACGAGAAGTCTTATCTCCAGCAGAAGAAGACCTTCCGGGCAGCGGTCTACATGCCCCACAAGCCCTTCCTTTATAAGGATGAGGAAACAGGGGAATGGGAAGGCGTCACCGCCGCTTTCATAAAGCGTATGGAAAGTGACCTGAATGTCGATGTGGAGATTGTGGACGGGGGCACCCTGGAAAATATCAAGCGGCTGCTGGCCAGGGGCACAGTGGATTTTGTGGCTGATGTGCCCTGCGATTTCAGCTGGCTGGAGGGGCTTTCCCTGTCTCCCACCCAGTCCTACCGCACTATAGACTACACACCTATTATCAGGAAGGGCTTCCCCCTGCCCCCGGACCCCAAGGTGGCGGTGGTGGAGGAGATTTTCCCCACCCTGATTACTGTCAAGAGCAGCTATAACGCCAACCAGGTGGTCTACTGTCACTCTCTGGAGGAGTGCTTCCGGGCTGTCAGCAACGGCCGGGCAGACATCACCTACGCCCCCAGGGCCGTGGTGCCCTATCTGATGGAGGGGGCCTTCACCTACAATCTTGAAGCCCTGACGGAGAGCTTCTTCCGGGAGAATATCAGCATCGGCGTCAGCAAACATGCCGATCCCATGCTGTGGCGCATTATCGACAAGGAAATCACCCACCTGCCTCCCAATTTCACCCAGAATGTGATTATCGAGGAGAGCTCGGAGGTGGCCTACAGCTTCTCTCCCCGCTGGATGATTTACCATTATCCTTTGCTGACCACCGTGTCCCTGTTCCTGATCATGGGCCTGATCATCGGCGTGCTGTACTACCGCTACTATATGCGCCGCCGGCACATGATGGCCATCCAGCAGATGGCTTTCATGGACAACCGCTACCAGCTGCCCAATATGCTGTGGCTGGAGCAGGAGATGCGCTCTATTTGGGAGGAGGCCAAACGGCAGGAGCCTGATTCCTCCATCTATGTGGCTGTCTTTGACATGAGCAGCCGTGACTCCATGCTGGAGCTCTACAGCCGCCATACCCTGGACAACAGGCTGAAGGAAACCGCCACGAACCTGCAGGAGGAGGACTGGGTGCTCCAGACCGCCGCCGGCATCAATACGTTGCAGCTGGTGTGCCTGTGCCAGGCCGGCAGCATCGAGGAAATGGTGACCTACGCCGCCGAGTCCGTGGCGACCTACGGCTATATCGAGCACGATGACGCCCGCATTTCCCTCCATATCAAGGTGGGGCTCTGCGAGCTGAAAAACGAGAACCAGCTGCTCATGGCAGAGGAAAAGGCCGACATGGCCTGCCGGAAAATCATGGGCACCATGGACATCGTGAAACTCTACGATGATAAGATGGACAAGTACCTGCATCTGGAGCAGCATATCGAAAGCTCCATGGAGCAGGCCCTCTCCGACGGGGAATTCGTGGTCTGGTATCAGGGCAAGTACGATATTATGACCCGCCGCATTGTAGGGGCTGAGTCCCTGATACGCTGGCAGAGCAAGGAAATGGGCTTCCTGTCCCCGGAAAAGTTCCTGCCCTCTTTGGAAATGAACGGCTTTATCATCCCCTTGGACCACTACGTGCTGAAGCAGGTCATGATGACCCAGAAGCACCGGCTCAATGAGGGCTGCCAGCTGCTGCCCCTGTCGGTGAACCAGTCCCGCCTCCACATCACCGAGGACGGGTACCTGAGGCACATGAAGGATCTGATGGAAAAGTACCAGCTGCCCCCCGGGGCCATCCAGCTGGAGATTCCCGAGGCCATGTTTGCCAATTTCCACCAGAAGTCCTACCGGGATCATGCGGTGTTCCTGATGGAGTCCCTGCACAAGGCAGGCTACGGCATCGTGCTGGACAATTTCGGCGCCGGCACCTCCTCCCTGACCCTCCTGGACTACCTGCCCCTGGATGCCATCAAGATTGCCCCCACCCTCCTTTACGCCGCCCAAAGCTCAGAGGGCATGCGGGAAATGCTGGCGGGCATGATAAACATAGCCCATAAGCTGAAGCTGGAGGTAAGCGTGGGAGGCATAGAGACCGTGGAGCAGGAGCAGATGCTGCTGGCCATGGGCTGCCGCACGGGCCAGGGCTTCCTGAACGCCCGCCCGGTACCCAAGTCCAAGTTCCTGGAAATGCTGAAGGAACGCAACGGAGACTAAGCTGCCTGATGACAAGGAGGTAATATATATGGCTAGAAAAAATGTCATACTCATTGTGGATGACGACATCATGAACCTGACCATGGCCCAGACCATCCTGGAGATGAAGATTGACGCGGAGTACATCACCGCCTCCAGCGGCCAGGAATGCCTGCAGATCATGCAGCAGAGGAACGGGCTCATAGACCTTATCCTGCTGGACATCGCCATGCCCGGCATGGACGGCATCCAGACCCTTACGCAAATACGCAGCCACCCCACCTGGAAGAATATCCACGTCATCTTCCTGACGGCGGCGGCAAACAAAAACACCATCGTCAGGGCCGCCAGCCTGAAGGTGAAGGACTATGTGAAAAAGCCCTTCACCCCCGACGATCTTATCTCCAGAGTGGAGAAGCACCTGGCTCCTGCGTTTGAGGACAAGGAAATCAACGACATCTTCAAGGCCCTGGACAATCTCGGCCTGTAAAGCTCTGAGCGAAAGGAGGATGAGGCATGGAAAAAGAGCAAAAGACCCGGCAGAGGGGCATCTTTGAGGACTACCTCATCCCCTTCACCGCCCGCCTGTCCAAAATCTCCTATCTGAAAGCCCTGCAGGAAACCTTCTGCACCATCATGCCCCTCATCATCCTGCTGGCCCTGATCAGAATGGCAGGCAGCCTGGTGCTGAACCCCTTAGGCCCCGTCATGATGGAGGATGGCCTGGGGCTGGGTACCTTTCTTTCCGGCGGCCTGCACGACCAGGCTTACCGTGATTCCGGCCTGTTCCGCACCCTGTCTGTCTGCACCGATTACCTGAACATTACCGATTTCATCTACTATCTTGTCTTCGCCGTGATTCTCACGGGGAAACTGGCCCATACCTGGCATGTGGACAAGATTCTCCCGGTTCTCTGCACCCTGACGTGCTATGTGCTCCTGCTGTCCCTCTTCAACGAAGGCATGGAAAATGTTTCCCTCTTCTTCCAGGGCAGGGGATTCTTCCTCTCCCTCCTGATTGCCACCGTCAATGTGCTGGCCTTCCGCCGCTTCTCCAAAATGTCCATTATGCGCACTCCCCTGCCCCTGGATCTTTCCCCCAGGCTGGTCTATTCCATGCGCCACTTTATAGCTATCAGCATGACCATGTGCTTGTCCCTGGTCACGGTGCTGAGCTGGATTCTTGTGGAGAAATTTGTCGGCTCCCTGCCCGCCTTCCTGGCGTCCCACTTCAGCCAGAGCGTCGCCCAGAATCCCCTTGTGGCCATGTTTTACGAGTTTTTCCGGCGTTTTTTCTGGTGGCTGGGGCTGAACGGCAGCAGCCTCACCTTCTCCTGGGCAGAGGCTTTCTACGTCCCCGCCCAGTACCAAAATGAGATGGAGGGCGCCTCCTTCATCTTCACCATGGGCTTCTTCGATGCCCTGTCCATTTCCCTTTTGGGGCTGGCTGTCTCCATCTGGGTGTTTTCCTTCAAGAAGCGCCTGCGGAGCATCTCGGCTTACAGCCTGCCCTTCCTCCTTTTCTCCATCAACGAGCCCTTCCTCTTTGCCCTGCCCATCGTCCTGAACCCACTTTTCCTCATTCCCTACCTTCTGGCTCCCATGGTGAATGTGCTCATAGGCTATATCGCCATAGACTGCGGCATCGTGCCCGTCTTCAGCCACACCTTTGGCTCCACGGCGCCGGTCCTCCTGGAGGGCTTCCTGGCCACCGGGGACATTATGGGAGCTGTGCTGCAGCTGGTATGGCTCAGTGTGGACATAGTCATCTACACCCCCTTTGTCATCATCATCAACATGAGGGAGCAGGATGAACGCCTGACGGCAGAGGAAAGTAACAGCCCTGCCGGTGAGGAGGTGCGCCAGTCATGAAAAACAGCTCCCATGACCAGCTTTCCAAACGCTTTGCCATCCTGAGCCTGCTGCAGGTGGCCGCCATCTTCGCCTGCATCTTCCTCTCCATCCAGTATTTCGGCCAGAGCCGCNNNAAGCGGAAAACGGGGTGGCGGTTATCCTGGCCAATCACAGGGATACCCCCGGCTGGACCAGCAGCATTTCCAGGGGACTCCAGGCCGCCTGCGATCAGCTGGACTACAACCTTTATGTGGAGGACGAGGTTGACCGCTCCCAGCTGGGCCCCGTCGCCGAAAAGCTCATCCATCGGGGGGTGAAGCACATCATCCTGGCCAATCCTGACTATCAGTCCAATCTGGAGCATCTGGCAAAAAAATACCCCCAGATAAATTTCTATACCAATTCCGTAGGGGAAACGGTCTCCCCTGCGATTACCAAGTACTCCGTGCGCTATTACGAAGTGCGCTATATGGCTGGCGTCCTGGCGGGGCTGCATACCAAAACAGGGGTGGTGGGCTACATAGCCCCCTTCCCCGCCCCGGAGACACGCCGTGACCTGAATGCCTTTGCCATGGGGGTCCAGAGCGTCAGACCTGAGGCGAGAATCCTGGTGCGCTGGACAGAATACTGGATAAATCCCTCCCGGGAGCAGGAAGCTGTCTACATTCTCAAACATGCGGGGGCGGATGTGATGACCTACTTCCTGGCCACCAACAGTGCCGCCATGGCCGCCCAGGCCCAGAACCTGGATTACATCGACTTTCACGCCAATGATTCCCATCTGGCCCCGGGCTGCCTGGCCGCCATCGAGACAGACTGGCAGAAAGTATTTTTGGACATCCTGCGCAACAACGAAATCCAGCAGGAAAAGACCCTTTACTGGCAGGGCATGCTGGACCAAGTGGTGACCATGCGCCTTTCCCCTAAGCTTACCCCCACGGAAGAGGCGCTGACCATCAGGACCAGGGAAAAAATCCTGCAGGGCTATCCCGTCTTTTCAGGAACAATTACCGACCAATATGGCGTCCTCAGGTGCCATGAAGGGGAGGCCATTGCCGCCAGCGCCCTGCTGAGGCGGATGGACTGGCTGGTGAAGGGAGTTGAGATTGTTGAGTCAAGATAAAGATAAAGATAAAGTCATTGAAAACTCTCAGCAGCGTACTGCCTCCTTTGTCCTGCGCATCGTGGGCCAGTTCCTCCTTTTCCTCCTGCTGCTCATAGGCATCGGCTCTCTGCTGCAGGCCAAAATCAACGACTCCCTGGACAAGGAAATAAGCAAGTTCGCTGCCAACCAGGCCAAGCTGGTGTCCACCGTCTACAGCAATCTGCTGCAGGATGACATTTCCCAGCTGAAAAATGAGGCCATCCTCATCTCCCTGGGACAGATTTCTCCCCAGGAGGCCACCAAACTTATCGGCGGCGAGCTGGGCGGCGCCGGCCTGACGGACATAAACGGCAAACTTGTCAGCGGCTGGCCCCTGCCGGAGGAAAGCAGCATCCAGAGGATCAAGGCACTGCAGGGGGAGAGCTCTGTCCAGTACTACAACCATCTGGGCATAGTCACCATGGTGCCCGTCTACAGCGGCCAGAATATCCACTATATCCTCTACCGCATCCACACGGAAAAGGAGCTGTCCAGGGAATCCTCCTTACAGCTTTCGGGCAACGGGGAAGATGACCAAATCCTTCTCTATGATTTGGAAACCCAGAAGATCATCGTCCCCTTCCCGGAATTCGGCCCGGGGCACCGTTTTTACGACAACGGCTCCCCTCTGGGACTGGAACTTTTGACAGAAATGCTGGAAAAGAACCGCACCGCCGCCATTTACGAGCGTGACCTGGATGATAAGTACGCCCTCTTTGCCGCTGCCATTCCCTCCACCACCTTTGCCGCCATCGGTTATTTGGAGTGGGAATCCGTTACTGCCGGCATCAGGGATATCCACCTGATTATCCTTTGGGTCTTCGGGCTCCTGGTAGTCCTCTTCTGCGTCTTCGTCCTCTACTCCTTCGCCAACCAGGCGGCGGCAGAGGAAAGCAAGGAGCTCAGGGAGGCCAGGGATGATGCCTTGCGGGCCAACCAGGCCAAGAGCGAGTTCCTGGCCAATATGAGCCACGAGATTCGCACTCCCCTCAATGCCATCCTGGGCATGAACGAGATGATTATGAGGCAGGCCCAGGGCTCCATGAAGAAGTACGCCTTCAACATCAAGAGCGCCGGCGAGACCCTCCTGGCCATCATCAACGACATTCTGGACTTTTCCAAAATCGAGTCCGGCAAGATGGAGATTGTCCCGGCCAACTACAGCCTCAGCTCCGTCCTCAATGACATCTACAACATGATTAGCTACAAGGCGAAGCAAAAGGGGCTGGAGTTCAACATCAACGTAAGTCCCACCATCCCCGATTCCCTCCACGGGGACGAGGTGCGCCTGCGGCAGATTCTGGTGAACATCCTGAACAACGCCGTGAAATACACCCCCAAGGGCTCTGTCACCTTCACGGTGCAGGCCGGGGACAGCGGCATTTCCGACGAGGCCCTGGAGCTGGAATTCATCTGCCAGGACACGGGCCTGGGGATAAGGGAAGAGGACAAGAAGCGCCTTTTCTCCAAGTTCCAGCGGCTGGACATGAAGCGGAACCGCAATATCGAGGGCACGGGCCTGGGCCTGGCCATCACCACCTCCCTGGTGCAGATGATGAAGGGCACCATTTCCCTGGAGAGCACCTACGGCGAAGGCAGCACCTTCACCATCCGCCTGCCCCAGAGGGTGGAGCACTATGAGCCCATGGGCGACTTCAAGAAGCGGGTGGAGCAATTCCTGGAGCAGCAGGAAGGCTATCAGGAGAGCTTCACCGCCCCCGACGGCAGGATTCTCGTGGTAGACGACACGGAGATGAACCTCATTGTGGTGCAGAGCCTGCTGGAAAAGACCCAGCTGCAGATCGACACCGCCTTCTCCGGCAAGGAATGCCTGGAAAAGATCAAAGAAAGCCATTACGACCTCATCTTCCTGGACCACATGATGCCGGAAATGGACGGCATCGAGACCCTGAAGCAGGCCAAGGAGCTGAAGGGCAGCAAGTGCAAGAAGACGCCTTTCGTGGCCCTCACAGCCAACGCCGTGTCCGGCGTCCGGGAAATGTTCCTGGCCAACGGCTTCGACGATTATCTCTCCAAGCCCGTTGACGGCAAGACCCTGGAGCAGATGGTGCAGAAATACCTGCCTGAGGATAAGATACATCCTGCCGAAAAGGATGAGTTCGACGTGGATGCAGGCATGTATCCGGAGGAATACACCGCCATCGCCTACGAGCAGCCCCCTCATGCGGGCAGCGACGTGACCGAGGACCATACCGAAAGCTCCGGCAGGGATGAAGCACCTGTGGAAGCAGACAGCGGAGGAGTGACGGAGGCAGGCACTACGCAGAGGGATGTGGTGCGTGAAGGTGTGGCTGAGATCAAAGTGAGCTTTAACGTATCGCAGATCTGGCTTAAGAAGTTGTCGGCATACAAGAAGTTGGCGAGCATTACGGTTCAGTATCTGGACACGGCGACTATGCAAATGACGACTACCCAGATGTATATCGATGGCTTTGACGTGAAGCTGGTGAGCGATACCAGCTACGGGAGCCTGTGGAGTGTGAGTTTTACGTTGAAGGAATATTGAATTTGTTGACAACACAGTCTTTACGGTATATACCAAAAAGCAAGTAAAGGAGGTGTTGATCATGGCTGTTCGAGCAATGAACTTTAAGATGGATGAAGTCCAGATCGATGATGTAAAGCATGTTGCGTCTGTATACCATATGACGATAACTGACCTAATTAAAGAAGCTGTTAGTGAATACCTCGTAAAGATGAAGGCGGAT
>CAJOIN010000123.1 GCA_905234515.1 uncultured Selenomonas sp. | reverse complement strand
CGGAATGTTTTACTCGGCTTTAGCCGAAATTGGCGACTTTCAGTCGCTAAGGACTTCAGTCCTTAAAACCCAGCGTCTTTAGACGGTGGTATGTTTAGTGCTTTGCCCGCAAAAGAAAAAACCGCTGACTCGTAAATCGCAAAGTAAGCGGAGGAAGGAATTAACTGCTGATATACTTTTGCTTATGACTGCGCGGTTGGTTTGGTAGAGTCATATGCAATCGATTTGTTTCAAGCAGGGGTTTTATGTACTGTTGCATGACATACCTGGTGGTTTTTATCCCCAGGAAATCAGCAATTTCGGCACGGCTGCGGGGCTGCTTGCAGAAGTCTAGCAGGTTTGCAGCTTTTGTGCCATTGCTGGCATGAGGCGTGGCTTCTGCAGTTTGGGCTTTTTTGCGGAAAGTCACGATGAAGGTACCGCGTTTGTCCTCCAGTTCTGCTGGGGGAAGGCCGTAGTTTGCTATTTCCTTTTTGATGATGGGGATGCCGGAATAGCGGTTTTCTGTGAGGTGTAGAATTTCCATAGCTGAGGCCAGCATGGGGTTGCGGGTGTCCGGTTGCACTTTGCCAAGTTGATCGACAGTAATCCTGCCGTACAAGCCGCCGGGGCTGCGGATTTCCATGCGGTCGTCAAAAAGCTGGATTTGGATGGGCATACCCTCTGTGTGTATGCTGTAATCTCTGTGCACCAGTGCGTTGAGGATGGCTTCGCGCACGGCGTTCATGGGGTATTCGGTACGGTCTTCCCGTTTGCCTGTCTCTTTATTTATGATGGTCTTGCTCTTGATATTCCGGCGGACGAACTGCAGGGCTCGCTCCAGCATTTGGGCGAGGTCGCCTTCGATTCGTTCATTGTCAAGAAAGCGCTCTTCTTCTAAGCCTAAATCGCCTACCTGCAATCCTGGTACTACTGTAGCTATGATGGAGAGCTGGGGATAGTAAGCCTGAGGATAAAGGCCGAAAAGCAGGGAGGCCCACAGGGTGATGCTTCCGTCTTTGGTGATGCTCATAAGGTTTTCTATCTGGGTATCGGATAGTTGGGAGAGATTGGGCTTGCCCAGGCGCAGGCGGTGGAGGTACTCATTCAGCTTGTTTTGATCCAGGGAGCCAGGTGTAACGCGGTTAGCCGGTCTTACCTCGTCCTGATATTTGCGGCGGAAGGCTTCATAGCTGTAAATTTCGTAATCCGTCATGTGCTCGTCGCTGTCACCTACGCGCACATAGGAACCCTTGAGCCTGCCTTTGCCTCGGTAGTAGCAGGGGCGCTCTGAAATATCAATGGCTGGAATTTCTGCGGCTACGAAGCACTTTCCATCCATTTGGGTCATGGTTAGCACGGGACGTACCACAGGTTCCATTTGGAGGCATTGGGCGGTTATCTTCTTTTGTATGTCCTGAGCATCGTACACTCCGACTGGTGAAAAGTTGTTTTTTTCATCTATGCCAAAGATTATGGTGCCGCCGCCATCCTGGTTGGAAAAACTGGACAAGGTATCATATAGTTTTTGGGGACAGCCTTCATGAGCAGCTTTCAGTTCCAGGCTTTGCGCTTCAAATCTTGCTTGGTGCACATATTTTACCTTTTCTTGCAGTTCTTCTTCTGTCATTTTACGTTTCCTCTTTAAGTTTTACACTTTTAGGTTACATTTTTATATATTATCTTACATTTTCTTACTGTTTTAGTCAATGATTTTACGATTTCTTTTTGCGTTTTACATTTTATATCGTTGATTTTCGCTTTTTGTAAAGCGATTTGCGATTGCGTACCTATAGCAAAGGCGGCCCATCAGCGGCCGCCTTTGCTAACTTTGTTATATTTGGAGATTTCATTTTAAAAGATTTCCTATTTGAACGGTGCTTGCTTTCAGCCTTCCGTTTCTTCAGGGTCGTCGAAACCCAGCAGCCAGGTGGCTGCGAAGCCGGCGGCGTAGCTGGCCACCAGGCCTAAGAGGTACACGGGGATGTTGTTCACCGTGGGGGCCAGGGGCAGGCCGGAGATGCCTATGGCACCTGCGCCTACTGCGGCACCGGCTTCGATGGCTCCCCCTACGGTGGCCCCCAGGCAGGCACCCAGGAAGGGTTTGCCCAGGGGGAGGGTCACGCCGTAGATGAGAGGTTCGCCTACCCCCATCATGCCAATGGGGAGGGCGGAGAGGATGGTTTTCTTGAGGAATTTGTTTTTCGTCTTGAAGTAGACGGCCAGGGCTGCGCCCACCTGGCCTGCTCCTGCCATGGCCAGCACGGGCAGGAGGATGGTGACGCCGTATTGCTCCAGCAGGGCCACGTGGATGGGGGTGAAGACCTGATGGACTCCCATCATCACCATGGGCAGCCAGATGCCGGCGAGAATCGCCCCTACGGGAGCGCCTCCGTCTGTGATGGAGGCGGTGGCGGCCTGGCCGATGGCGGAGGCGATGGCGCCGCCGATGGGCTGGAACACCAGCACGGCGGCCAGGCCCGAGAGCAGCAGGGTCAGGCAGGGGGTGACGAAGAGGTCTAGCATTTCCGGCACCAGCTTGTGGAGCCGCTTCTCGATAAATACTGCCAAAGCCGCTATCAGTATCACGGAAATAATGCCGCCTCTGCCCGGCAGCAGTTCATTGCCGAAAAGCTCGATGCCCTTGAGCCCCGGATGGCTGACGAAGGCGGCCAGGGCACCGCCCAGGATGGGGGTGCCGCCGAAGACTTTGGCGGCCTGCCAGCCTACGAAGAGGTTCATGCCCCAGAAGATGGCGCCTCCCAAGGTGGCCAGGGTTTGCAAGAGAGGGGAGGCGGTGAGGCTGGGGTCAATCTTGGCGGCGATGGCCAGGATGCCTGTCAGCAGGCCGCAGCCGATGAAGGCGGGAATCAGGGGCAGGAAGATGCTGGCGATTTTCTTGAAGAAGGCCTTGACCGGCGTGTTGTTCTTCTTGCGTATTTCTTCATGGAGGGCTTTGCCGTCCCCGATGGCGGGGCGGGAGGGCTCTTTTTTGATTTGTGCCAGCAGGGCATTCGTTACGGCGGTGGCTCTGCCGGGGCCCAGGATGATTTGCAGTTCCTGGTCCATGACGTTGGTGCCCAGGACGCCGGGGACGCGCTTCATGGCCTCCTGGTCGGCCCTGCCCATGTCCTTCAGCAGGAAGCGCAGGCGGGTCATGCAGTTGTAGGCCCGCTCCACGTTCTCCGGGCCTCCTGCCAGGTCGTATAGTATTTTGGCTGTATCTTCGATATTTATTTCGTCTTTTGCCATGTGGTATTGCTCCTTTTTTTACCCTACGCTAACGGGCGCTAAGGCTCAGGATTAATTCGACTACATTCGGTAGGAGCCTAAAGCTCCTACCGAATAAGTCTCATTTTACAGTTTGGCGGCAAACTCCCTGCCGTACTGCCTGCAGGCCTCAAGTTTTTCCTGGTCAGGCATCCAGGCACAGCGTAGCCCATCGTCCAGGGGTTCAAAGCCGCAGTCCTTGAGCTTTTCCGTGAGGAGTTTGGTTCCCTCGCCGCTCCAGCCGTAGCTGCCGAAGGCGGCGGCTTTTTTCTTTTTGAATTTCAACCCCTTCACCAGCTCCAGGATTCCCGCCATGTTGTAGAGATAGCCGTTGTTGACGGTGGGGGAGCCGGCCAGGATGGCCTTGGACTTGAAGATTTCCGTGGTGATTTCCGTCTTGTCGTCGGTGGAGGTGTTGAAGAGCTTCACCGTGGTATCCGGAGCCGCCTCTTTGATTCCCTCGGCAATGGCTTCTGCCATGCGGCGGGTGGCGTTCCACATGGTGTCGTAGATGATGGTGACCTGGTTTTCCTGATAGGCGGCTGCCCATTTCTGGTAGGCCTCCACAATCTGCAGGGGATTTTCCTTCCAAATTATACCATGGCTGGGGCAAATAAGGGAGAGGGGCAGGTCCAGGGCCAGGATATCCTTGATCTTTTTCGTCACCATGGGGCTGAAGGGGCTGAGGATATTGGCATAGTATTTCATGGCCTCGTCGTAGAGCTCAGCCTGGTCCACCTTGTCGTTGTAAAGGGCTTCGCTGGCGTAGTGCTGGCCGAAGCCGTCGTTGCTGAAGAGGATGTTTTCCCCGGTGAGATAGGTGAACATGGTGTCGGGCCAGTGCAGCATGGGGGCCTCGATAAAGACCAGCTCCGTCTTGCCCAGTGAAAGCCTGTCCCCGGTCTTCACGGTGACGAAGTTCCAGTCTGCATGGTAGTGGCCTCTGATGATTTCCTCACCCTTCTTGGTGCAGTAGATGGGGGTGCCGGGAATCTCCCGCATGAGGGCAGGCAGGGCGCCGCTGTGGTCGATTTCATTGTGGTTCATGATGATGTAGTCGATGGAAGAAAGGTCGATGGTGTTCTTGAGGCTTGCCACAAACTCATCATCAAAGGGTTTCCAGACCGTATCGATTAGGGCGGTTTTTTCGTCCTGTACCAGATAGGAATTGTAGGAGGAGCCCCGGCGGGTGGTGAGCTCATGGCCGTGGAATTCCTCCAGCTCCCAGTCGATCTTACCCACCCAGGTTACTTTTTCCGTGATTTTTCTGGACAATGTGATTCCTCCTTGTAATATGTCGCAAACGTTTAACACGATTAACTTCGACATCAGGGAGGAAATACCTTCTTAGGCGGAATAAAAGGAATCTGGCGGGGCAGGGGAGAATAATATAGAACCGGGGCGTGGTGAGTCGGCAGGTTTTTGCCTGCTGTGTGGATTTAGCCGTTGATGACGAGCGCATTGAGGAGTGGATATTATGAAAACCATAGGGATAATGGGGGGCATGGGCCCCATGGCCACCGTGGACCTGATGAAGAAAATCATTTTGGGCACCGAGGCCGCAACGGACCAGGAGCATATCCCCATGCTGGTGGACAACAACACCCAGGTGCCGGACCGCACCAGGGCCATCCAGGGCAAGGGGGAGAGTCCTGTGCCTGAGCTGCAGAAAAGCGCCAAAAGGCTGGAGGCTTTGGGGGCTGATTTCATCATCATCGCCTGCAACACGGCCCATTACTTCCTGCCGGAGGTGGAGCCTGTCATTGGCATTCCCGTGCTGTCCATCATAGAGGTGACCGCCGAGGCGGCCGCTGCCCGGGGCTGCAGGACCGTGGGGCTGCTGGCCACCAGCGGCACCGTGGGTACGGGGCTTTACCAGAAGAAGCTGGTGGAAAAGGGGATTAAGTGCATCATCCCCCAGGGGGAAAAGCAGCAGCTCATAGATGAGCTGATTTACGCCGGGGTCAAGGCCAACAATTTCGGCTATGACACAGCCCCGGTGCAGGCGCTGCTGCAGGAAATGGAGCAGGAAGGCGCGGAAGCCTTCATCTTGGGCTGCACAGAGACGCCCCTGGCCGTGGAAATGTACCATCTGCAGGGGCAGTTCATAGACTCCACCGGGGAGCTGGCCAAGGCGGCCATCAGGAAAGCCAAGACAGAA
>CAJOIN010000122.1:924-6400 GCA_905234515.1 uncultured Selenomonas sp. | reverse complement strand
AGGGCAGGTATTCGGACCCTTGTCGTAATAATGGGCTGAAGGGGAATCGTCTCCATGAGCCGGGTCTGGGCAGGAGAAGTTCTTGCCCCGCTCAATGGCCTCCGGCGTAGCACAGCCGCTTTCTATGAGATAATCGGCTAGATGCCGTCCAAGCTCCATCTTTTCCAGTTCATCTATGTATTTCATGTCCGCAGCCACCTCCCTGATTTATAGGATAATCTGTATTCAACCCGCAAAAACTCTACAATGTTTTACCGTGCGGGAGATTTTCTGAGTTAGGTAAAAGGCCGCCGTGTGGCGGCTTTTCACATTTTTCGTCTGCTGCTTAGTGGCTACAAAATCTGGCCATGCTTTCCCGGGAATCTTGCTCCATTTTCTCGGTCATGGCCTTTTCGTAGTTTCTGACGTAGTATTCCTCTGCCTCCATGGCCATGATGTTTGCCAGTGCCTCGTTGCCGTTATGGGCAGCAAGGGCATTGGCCGCTAAAATGGCCGTCTGGGCTTGCAAGACCTGCTTCTGACCTTCGGCATTGTTGGCAGCCTCCACGGCAGAGTTGACACTTACAGAGAGCTTGCCATCTGCCACCTGAATGTTCTTGGCCGATTCCGCTGCCGCTTTGTAGGTGGCATCCAAAGCCCTGCGATTCTTCATGGTTCGCTGGTACAAATCCACCACCGTAGCATCACCATTATAGACATCCTCAATGGTGCCTATCTCATTTTCCATGATGGTTGTGGGTGTGGAATGGCGGTTGAGTATGCTGGGGAGCTTGCCCAGCTTCTCCAATGTCCCCTTTGGGTACATAATATCTCCCGACATGATGGACTGCTCCGCTGCCTGTTGGCTCTGGAGCATAGCCAGCAACTTCTTGGCATCCAGCGACTTGGTGTTGAGGATTTCCAAGGCCAGCTGCTTCTGTTCCTCTGTGAGGATTTTGGCCGTCTGCACAGCTTCCTTGATGGCCTCTTCCACGTTTTTCTGGTCATAGACCAGAATGGTTGCCTCGGCATTCCTGCTGGAAAGGTTCATGGCTCCAAAGGGAACGGTCACGCCAAGGAGCACCCCCATGGCTATGGCCGCTTTCCTGAATTTCATCTGCCTCACTTCCTTCACTGGTAATAGTATCTGTTCAGTAGTTGGGTATAGGTGCCGTTCACCTCCACTACATAGTTCTGGGTTTCGGCAAAAGGCGGGCACCCGCCGTATTTTCTCACCGCATTGCCCCCGGCATTGTAGGCAGCCACCGCATTGGTCACGGCGTAATCTCCGTAGCCAGAAAAGCTGTCCAGCTGGCTCCGCAAATAGGAAACGCCGCCTATGACATTTCCCAGCGGGTCATAAGGGTCTACCCCCACAGCTGTGGCCGTCCCTGGCATCAGCTGCATCAGGCCGATGGCTCCGGCACCCGAAAAGCTGCCAAAATTGAAATGGCTCTCGGTTTCCATGACGGAAGTCACTAACAGAGGGTCTACACCGTACAGGCTGGAAGCGTAGCAAATGGCGTCTGTTATCCAGACTGCTTCATTGGCGTTGCCATTGTAGGCAGCCACCTCCGAATAGACAACACTCCGAACATCTGCTGCCTCTGCCGTGCTTTCCCCGGGGAGGCCCCCTTGAAGCAAATATAGCGACATAATCGCTATCAAAAATAACCGTTTCACCCATTCACGCCCCCTGTATAAACTGTTTCGGTTATCGTCCTGTGCCGTACCGGCGTTTCAATTCCTGCCCATGTTTCACTGCGTGTTTCTTCTTCCACCGTGGTCTGGCTGTAAACTGCCTTTTGGGCACGGGTGGCCACGCTGGCACCATAATTCTGCTGGCTGGTACGGCAGGGAGATTCTTCATCCAGGACAGTCCCCACTGCCACAGTGGAAAAGCCGGCCATCAAGAGAGACATGGCCACCAGCTCATCCATCTTCATGTTGTACGGCAAGAGGCTGTGCCGCTTCTGCATGGCCTCCCGCTCATCCCGATATTCCTCGGCAATGTTGTCCGTCTTCTTTTCCCTTGCCCTCGGCCTCTCCCTTGCCAGCCGCCTTTGGGCATTCAAGATTTCCTGCTGGGCTTTGCGGATAAGGTAATGCTCCACATAGAGGCCGCTTACCCCCGGCATCACCGTCCACGGCGAACAAGCAAGAAGTGCCGCAATGACCAGTTCCTTTTTATGTCTGGCCAGAAGTTTTGCCGCTATGCTTTCATCGTCAGCTGGCCGCATGACCTTGTTCTTCTGCCAGAGCTTCTTCATTTCGGCCTTGTATTCAGCCTCGGCAGCATTTTCCTTGATGTCCTTGCCCTGCTCGTAAGCCTTGATGGCAAGAATCCGGGAATAAGCGTTCCGCACCCGCTGCAGAATCCCATCCACATAGGGTGCCGCCGTCTTGGACTTGGCTTTCTGCTGGCTGGTCTTTTTCAGCAGGGCATTGCGGATGGCCAGAGTGTCGTAGCCGTGCATCATGAGCTGCAGGGCACCTTGGCCGCACTGGTATTCGCTGGCCGTGTCAAACTCCAGCCCCTCAGCAGAAAGCTCCAACTGGCGGCTGTATTCTTCCTCCAAGGCATCTTCCTCGGCCAGCTGTGCGGCATTCTCAGCCATCTGCTCAACTACTGAATCTATGACTTCATCTGCGTAATCATAGGCCTCTGCCAGCCCCGTATCTTCCAGAAGAATCGCCCGGGGGCTTTGGCCTATCACATCATGCAAGGCTTCCCGGTCAAAATCCTTGTACCGCAAGAGACAGGTTTCAGCAATGTCCCTGTCCACGCCCTTTTCCCAAAGTCTTCCTGCACGGCTCGGGTTCAGTGCCAGCCTCTCCTGCAGCAGATACTTCCAGATGGCCTGTGCCGTATAGTCCAAGGCCAGCATTTCCTTGAAGGTTTTGCCGGAAGGAAGCTTATCTTCTACCTTTTCCAGCCATTCCTGCTGCTTCTGGATAAGCCTCCGGGCTTTCTCCAATAATCCCTGGGTATAGCTTTGTTCCCGGCCTTTCTCTATGTGAGGGTTGCCCTCAATGATGGCTTTTTCTATCTCTGCATCTGTGCGGCTCTTGCGGATGAGTGACATGGTGATGAGGCAATCGAAGTATTTGCGGAAATTCCCTGCAATGCCCCCGTCATGCCCTGCCCGCCGAAAAGCCTTGTCATAGACCGCCAAACGGTTCTTATACATATCCAGAACACTAACCTCAGCCTTATCCGTGGTTGTCCCCTTGACTTCCCCGTCATACAGGAGAGCTTCGATGTATTTATCCTCCAGCCGTCCCGGCTCTCTTGCCACCGGGGAGGCTTTCTCCAAGGCTTGGGGCAGGAACTTCTCCGGGAAGCCCTCTTCCACCATCTGCCGTATTACTACCCGTTCATCGGAAAAGCTCAATAAGTGGCAGCCCTTTTCAGCCATGTAGCGTTTCAGGTATGACCTGTAAACAGCTGCCGGGGATTTTCCCTGCCCTACAGCCGGGGCATCCTCGATACTCAAGTAAGCACTCTTTACCTGCTGGGCTTTTTCCATGAGCTTTTCCAGCTCGTCTATATGCTCACGCCCATAGTTGTGCAAGCGGGAATCCATGACATCGTAGACAGTCTCCGGCATGTACTTTTCCTGCACCAGAAGGTAGATGGCCACCTGCCCTTCGGCATGGAAGTTCCAGACCTTTTCCCTGTCCTGGGGGCTTTCCAGAAGCTTGGCATACTCTGCCGCTGCTTCCTCACAAGCCTCTATGTCTTCATCCGCCTTTTTCCCCCTGACCTCCGCCACAGCCCTGAACAGGTTGTTGGCGTATCTGTCAGCAACTTGGCCATCTGCTATCTGGCTGACAAAATATCCCTCGTCCTGAATAAACGCATGGACATCCCGCTCGGAAAAGCCTTGATCTAAGAGGGAGGACAGGGCATCTTCGTCTGCCGGGGCAAAGAGGTCTGCTATCTCCCTTTCGTGCCGTTCCCGCACCTCTTGGTAGATGCGGCTCATTTCCCCGGCTTTATCGCTGGCCAGTGCCCTGATGTGTCCCGGCTCAATCCCTGCCGGAAGAATCTTCTCCAAGGCCTGTGCTGCCCCGGCCTCTTCCAGCCGTCCAAGGTAGAAGCTGTTATCCATAAGGCCGGATTTTACTTCCTCCCATGAGTACCCCGCCTCCGCAAATGCTCCCATAGCCTCCCGGTCTATGCCCTCATAAAGGGCAGCCAATTTCCCATGGGGCAAAAGCCGGTTCATCTGCCGCCGGTAGGCCTTTCTTATCTCAGCCATGCTGTCACCTTCTCACTTCTTCCACGGACTGCTTGATGCCCTTGGCAATATCCGCCACGGTGCCTGTAAAGGACGCATCATCATTGCCAAAGGCTTTGCCCATGTGGACGGTGTTGCTTTCCTCCATGGAGCCGTCCTTGATATGCCGGTTGAAATTGGCCTCCAGCTGGTTCATCCTTTCCTCCATGCGGGTCACTCTGGCGGCAAAGTAGATGATTAGAATGGTCAGTAGGATTTCAAAACTCGATACCATAGATTATTTCCTCCCTGCTTTTTTCTTCCGGGTATTCCACCCGATTCTCTATAATCCAATGCCGGTTGAAGTCTGCTGCTCCGTACTCTGTGAGGATTTCATTCATCCTGTTCAAAGCCTTTTTGTCTACTGCCACATAGGAAAGGGTGAAGGGGCAGTATTCCAAGGCCAAGTCAAAGAGCCGGGAACCTTCCGGGCTGTCGTAATAATACTGGCGTTTCGGCGTGGCAGCTGCCACGATTTCAATCTGTCTCTGATTGAGGCCGAAAGTTTCATAGGTCTTCTTCTGACTTTCCTCCAGAGCGTGAGTGTTGGGCAGGAAAATACGGGAATGGCAGTTAGTCAAGATGGTGTCCAGCAGCGGAGATTTCGTAATATCCACCAAGGACTGAGTAGCGAAGACCACGCTGGCATTGTATTTACGGAGAACTTTCAGCCATTCCCTAATCTTCTCGGCAAACATGGGATTGTCGAAGAAAACCCAGCACTCATCCAGCACAATAAGTGTCGGTGCCCCAGTGAGGCTCTGCTCGATGCGATGGAAGATATACATAAGTGCGGGGCCGACAATCATCTTGGAACCCATGAGCTTTTCCATTTCAAAGGTCTGCCAGCTGCCAATCTCCAAGTTGTCCGTGTCGGAATCGAAGATGGCACCATACTCGCCCTGATTGCCCTTGCTGTCAGCCAAGGCCAAGGGAGAAAAAGCCTCCTTGAGCTTGAAATCCTGCAAGTAGCCTACAAAGCCGGAAATGGTTCTGAACTCCTGTGCCATGCCTGACAGTGCCCCCAAGGCATCACGGATAATGCCCTTTACCTCCGGGGTAATCTCCATGTTCTCCTGCCGGAGGAAGTCACACAGCCATTCCTGTGCCCACTGGCGTTCGTTGTCATCGTCAATATGGGCAAGGGGCTGGAAGGATAGCTCCCCCTTCTCGCTGCCAAGGTCATAGAACTTGCCTCCCACCCCTGTAGTCAG
>CAJOIN010000122.1:0-875 GCA_905234515.1 uncultured Selenomonas sp. | reverse complement strand
GCACCAGTGGGACCGACTACTAGGCTGTGGCCCACATCCCCCACATGGAGGTTCAGCCGGAAGGGGGTATTGCCTGTTGTCTGTGTGTATAGGAGAGCGGGGCCGGACAGGTGCTTGTTTCTGGCATGACCTGCCCAGATGTCTGACAGGGGCATCATGTGCACCATGTTACCGGTGGATATCAGGGGACGGCGTACATTGTGGGATAGCATCCCCGGGATGCTCCCGAACCAAGCATCAAGGGCATTCACATCTTCAATAACCGTCTGCTTCATGCCAAGATTCACAAAGACCTGACGCACCATCTTGGCCCGTTCCTCTACTACCTCCCGGTCTTCATCCATCACCACTACTGCCGTGGTGTAGTAGACGTAAGAAATGGTGTCACCCTCCACGATATTGACAGTATATCCAGGAGAAATCTGCGCGATTTCATCGGGAGATGTCGCGACACGACAAGTCTTGACGATACGGTTCATAGCGACAATGCGCTGGCAGATAGACTGCAAGGAATCAGGACGGAAATTCTCCTCCAGCAGCCAGCTGTTGCTCTTGACAGCATTCTCCATCAGGTTCAGCTTTGTCATCATGCGTTGAACGGTGGTATGCAGCACTCGCTCAGCATATTGCTCTGACTCCCCCTTGATGAGGTGGCGCGAATAGAGGAACAGGATACCTAATGCCGCCACAAAGATAAAGGCAGCCACCATCGTGATGCCGATACTAAGCTTTGCTGCGAGTTGTCGTCGGATGCTATTCATGGGCGTCCTCCTTTCCTGTTTCATTATCAGCAGACTGAATCATATCATCCACCAGATCAATAATGGTGTTACCCTGTTTGCGGATAATCTCAATCTCATGGCTCGCATCGTCAG
>CAJOIN010000121.1 GCA_905234515.1 uncultured Selenomonas sp. | reverse complement strand
TGACATAGCGGCCTATGTCAGTGGAACCTATGATGATCATGCGCATAGAGGGGCAGATATGGCGAGGGAAATCCTGTTGAGAAATGGTTTGGCCAAGCCAGGGGAAATTGACATCATATGTTCAGCCATATACCATCATGATGATAAATTGATAAAGGATGAGCCATTGGATGAAGTGTTGAAGGATGCAGATGTCATGCATCACACCTTCAACGATTTAGCAAAGCCGGTCAAAGAAAAAGAGTTGGCACGTTATCGGGCATTAAGGCAGGAATTTGGGTTGCCAGTATCGGAGTAGATTCAGGCATGCTGATTATGGAGGTAGGATGCAGTGTATCATCTGACAGCAGATTAGTATAAGATATTGTCCGCTGCTGCGCATAAACTCTGTGTTACAGTCCATCACGAAGATAAAGGTGATAGCGGCATTTACGTGGAAATCTTAGCAGACCTCGTATCTGTACTCGCAGGAACATATCCAGAGCGTGATGTGCTGTATGAAGCCTTGGATAAGGCAGAGACCTTGGAGGGCAGGGGAAACGAGAGGGATATCAATATCATAATTGAGCTCTTTATTGGGGATTTATATGTGAGGAGGGTTTCTTTGAGCGTTGTAGTAATTAACCGTACACCATTTCTGTTGTTGGCTAAGAATGCATTCTTTAGAGGAAATGCTGGTTTTATAGGGGCATTTATGTTGGTGAGTGCCTTCCTGGGCTATGTAGATGGCAGAGAAAGTCATGAAATACTGCTTGACATGGTGTTGGGGGCATATCTGGGCTTCCTGGCTATCAGAGCCTATGGTACCGAATCAAAGATGTATAAGTACATTTGGGGTGAGACATATTATAAGATGCAGAAGATCCTGCATTGTGACCCGGCAACCCTTTCAGAGAAGGAGTCTAAGATTCGGAGGAAATATGCTACATCAGACAATAAATATAGCTTAGAGCAACATGTTACCATAATGGCTGTGGAGTATTATATGGAACAGCATAAGATTTTTGAAGAACAGTATGCTAAGGAGCATCGGATTGCTTATTATATCGGGAACGCTGCGTTGTTAATCATTATTCTGAACATAGGGTATAGCATTATAACACATATCTGAACAATAAACGGAGACAATTGTTATTAAGCCAGGTTAGAAGGGTAACATGGTTTGGACGGACTCGAAGGGGCTATGGGACAGTCTCGTTGTCATGCAGGTAGAAGTTATCATTTTTTCTTCACCCGTTCCCAAAGCGGGGATTTGACGTCCTTGGCATTAGTCGCAGTTTTAACTGATGGTTTCGGTTGCTGGGTAGATCCCAGCTGGGACCAATTCATAGGTGCAAATGCTTGAGGCATAGCGTTTGAGGCGGCCTTCTCAGCTTCTTTGCGGTGGTGTGCTTCTATTTCCTCATGGGTGGGGACGGGAATAGCCCTTGCGTTTCCTTGTGCATAATTCGTCTGTTCTTGCCGGATGACGCATGAGGCAGGTTTTTTCTGCTGTACGCCACCACCTAATAAATAGCTGAGCAGAGCTTGTTTATCTGTATCCAATATGTTCACCCCAAGCTACAAAAGTCAGTTTTTAAATCAGAATGATAATGGTATGAATAACCCTTTGGAATCAGGTTACCATTATGGTGAAGGATTCGCCAGTTGGGCTATAAAACCCTTTTTCGGGAAGCCGTGGGGGCAGTCTAGGCGGGGAATATATCTTGAAGATTGTTGAGGCAGAAAATAGATCATCTCAGCTGATAGAAAGACTAGTCGAGGTGTGGAATAGTTCCGTTAGGTCAACTCACCTGTTTCTGTCGAGTGACGAAATAGATAATATAAGACCCTATGTAAGACAAGCCTTACGAGAAGTACCAATGCTCATTGTTGAAGAAGATGAGCATACCCTTCCTGTGGCATTTATGGGAATCGATAGGAAAAAACTAGAAATGCTATTTGTGTCAAATGCCTACAGAAACAAAGGGATAGGCAAAATCCTGTAATGAATGGTGCAAACCACAAGATATGAGCCAGTTGGATGATGGCACCTGGAAGCTGGCAAGATTGAGTACACGGTAATCTTTCCGTGGGAGACTGACAAGGTATTGTTGGATTTGAAGCTGAAATTAAGAGGGAAAGAACTCAAGTGGAGAGGCAAGGCAGGAGATGGAGCAGGGATAGCGAAAAATAACAGGGGAGGGATGCATATGAGGTGTAGGATAGCCAGTTTGATATGTTTTGTGATGGTAATGCTGTATGGTACGGTGGCTATGGCCGCTTCGACTGTTAATGCTGACGGCTATTACAAGGGCATCAAGCTATGCGGCAAGGTGAAGATTGTTGAGCATTTTGCAGATATCAAGGTAAAGGCAGTGGATTCCTTTCCTGACCTGCGGGTGAAAGTTGTCAGCTCCTTCCCGGATGATATAGGGGAATGGCAGTTTGTGGAGTACGGTGAGGACTTCACGGTACAGTTCGTGGAGAGCTTCCCGGATATCAAGATCAAGTTCGTGAACAGCTTCCCAGGTGTTGAGTAAGGATGGTGCTGACAGGGTATGAATAGGTTTTGGGATTTCTTGTGTGACCGTGGTTCTGCTTCTGAGACATTCGGTGATTCTGATGACTATGTGAGGGTCGTCCTGCCCTCGGATTATCCTGAGTCCAGAATACTGGAGAAGCTGTATGTGGCAGCAGGGTTGCTGCCAAAACGTGAGGATATGGATACTTATAACAGGCGGGAGATAGCAGCGTACAATGAGAGGCACCCGGATCATCCCATAAGTCTGGCTCTCTTGAAGATGCAGATGTAGCAGGAAAGGGCGATGTTGTTGTTTTCTTATATTTGGCCTATTGCGCTGGTGATTATCTGTAATACTGTCTATCAGGTGTGTGCCAAGTCGGTTCCAGTTGAGATCAATCCACTGGCCTCGTTGACGGTAACATATCTGGTGGCAGCGATTATGTCCGGGCTGCTTTATGTGTGGCTGGGAGAAAGCGTAGATTTCCTGGGAGAGTATAGGAAGCTGAACTGGGCACCGTTTGTGCTGGGGGCTGTCATAGTGGGATTGGAAGCGGGCTGGATATACGCATACAAAGCTGGTTGGCCGGTGAGCACTGGCTTCATTGTGCAGAGTTCGGTGCTGGCAGCTGCGCTTCTGCTGGTGGGATACTGGCTTTATCAGGAGCCGATGGCATGGAATAAGATTGTGGGGGTTGCTATCTGCCTGATTGGGCTGGTGGTTATAAACTACAGGTAAAAGCATAAGTGAAAGAGGGGATTCTATATTCCACTGGAGGCAGACAGCCCGGTGACAGAATTTGCCAGGTTCTGGAAGAACGGCCAGGCAAACCCGGTGCCTGCTGATAAGTAAGGAGGGGATGGCCATGAAGTTCTGTCAATACTGCAACCAACAGGTGCAACCACGGAAGCATATCAACTGGTTTATCCTGGTCCTGATGTGTTTAATCACAGGCGGGGGCTGGCTGTTTGTGTATGTGCCATACTATTTCTTGTTTAAAAGCGAATCCTGTCCCATATGCGGCGGGAAGTTTTGAAAAGAGGCTCCAAGTTCGTAACGGACTCGGAGCCTCTTTGAATTAAAACGGATGTAAGTACAGGCAAAGGAAAAGCTTCTGTCTATGGAAAAATGCCCATACTAGCGGTATAATGAGGGGAATTGGATAGCCATGGCTACGCTATTGGCCTGATTGTACGAAAATTGCAAATGCTTTACAGGCAATGTAGCTCTCAAAGCTGGTGCCTATGCTGGAAGGGGATTTTCAAGGAGGAACACGCATGGTAGATTTGCATATGCATACCAAAGAGTCAGACGGGACAGATGCGGAATGGCAGCTGATCGAAAAGCTGCGGGAAGCCGGGATAAAGACGTTCTCCGTGACTGACCATGACACTATTGGTGCTGTATTGGGGATGGAGTACTGGGCACCTGAGGATATGCTGTATATTCGGGGTGTTGAGTTCTCCTGCCTGACAGAGGTCAGGAACTGCCATATACTGGGCTACGGCTTCAACAAGGATGTGCGGGCCTTTGGCATGATGGTGGAAAAGGCCAATAGGCAGCTAAGAAAGATAGCAGAAACCCACATGGAGTATATTGCCAAGGAGTTTGGCATTGAGATAAACGATGAGGATAAACAGGAAATTACAATGTACTATGGCCTTACCATGTGGAAGGACAGGCTGGTAGAGAAGCTGGTCTCTCTGGGGCATGCTGATAGCAAGGCGGAGGCCATAGAGAAGTACATAAAGCCCTGCAAGACAAATCATCTGAGGCCAGATGCCAGGGAGGCCATACAGGCCATCCTGGCTGCCGGGGGCATCCCTGTATGGGCACATCCCTATGGCGGTGCGGGCAAGCGGGAGATGCACGGGGAAGAATTTGAGCGGCAGTTGCAGATACTGCTGGAGGCAGGACTGCAGGGGATTGAGTGCTATTACTCTGCCTATGATGAGGAGCAGGTGAATTCCCTGTTGAAGGTAGCCAGGAAGCATAATCTCTGGGTCAGCGGAGGTAGCGACTATCACGGGGATAATAAGGATGTGGCGCTGGGTACGCTCAACAGCTATGGCAAGGTGGTCACAGAAGATGAGCTGACCATCATTGCAGAGCTTAGGCGGAGGCAGAAGGAGCATCCCTTCCCCTTGATTGAGGTTGAGGAATGGCATAATTACGGGGACAGCTTCTGGCTGATGCCGGTCAGGGTCAAGGATATTACGAAAAATTGTGCGTACATTGATAATCTGGACTGCATGAAGGATGAGGAGATATCCATATCGGAAAGCTCATTCGAGGATTTTCTCTATCCAATGTTCAAAAAGCATTTTGACGAGAATCTGCCGGAGAACAAGAATCGGTGGGAGTCCTATCCATCTGAGGAACGCAAGTATGTCAAAGGATTCGAGTGGTATCTGACGGACAATTTCTATACCTATGGGAGCATAGAAGCAGTTCTGACGGATATTGAAGCAACAGCAGCGATACTTGCGGAGGACTACGATGAACCGCGTCTGGATGAAATACGGAAAGGCCTAAGAAATCTGCCTGATTATATGCCCGGGTACTGGCGGCGAAAGGAAAAGCTATCTGCGGAAGAAGCAGATAACATCGTCCGTGAGAACAGGGAGCATATACTGGTTTTCTATAAGAGGTTTGTGGATAGCCTCAGGTCTATGATGAAGGCCGGGGAGGATGCGGACTATAAGCTGATTTCGGTATGTGGGCCGTGAATTAAGCAAGCCATCGATTGAATTATTCGGGGCAGTGATTATCAAGCATATGCCTTATGATGCCAAGAAACATATAGACGTTATAGCGGAAAGAGCCCCATATACCTTCTAAGGTTTTCCCAATCCAATAATAGAACATGAACATCAAAACTGTGAAGATATCCAAGGATTCCGGTATACAGGTAATCCACGTCACAAGCCGCCACACTTGTCCATGAAAAATAGCTGCCGGATTCATCTGCA